>CAYQDW010000004.1:0-80532 GCA_964416385.1 uncultured Cryomorphaceae bacterium
ATGCTGATTTATTCACTTTTATAATGCCATATGACGGATTTAATAACCAGAGTGTTTTTCGTATGATTGAGGAATGGACTTTGCTGAAGTAGGCCTTAAAAGCTTAAAAAAGTCTATTTTTCTGCAAATTTTCTGCGCATAAAAAAACCCCGAAGAAATTCGGGGTTTGTAAATTGCTGTTTTTCAGCTTCTTGGGTAGTGGGCGATACTGGGTTCGAACCAGTGACCCCCTGCTTGTAAGGCAGGTGCTCTGAACCAGCTGAGCTAATCGCCCCTTGCAAAGCGGGTGCAAATATACAATTAGAAAGTACCTGTACAAGAGGTAGAATTATTTTTTTGAATCTTCTTTTTCTGTGCCTTCAAAACCGATGCTAATTGAGTTTACGCAATAGCGCAGGCCTGTTTCTGTGGGGCCATCATCAAAAACATGTCCAAGATGACCGCCACAAGAGCCACACATAATTTCTGTTCTAACCATGCCATGACTGTAATCTGCTTGCTCCACAATTGCGCTATCACTTATAGCTTTGTCAAAGCTCGGCCATCCACAATGGGCATCAAACTTAGAATCTGACGCAAACAAAGGTGCATTACAAGCTGCACAATGGTAAATACCATCTTCAAAAAACATATTAAACTCACCTGTATGCGGTCTTTCTGTGCCTTTTTGACGGATAATATAGTATTGCTCTGGCGTTAGACTTTTTCGCCATTCATCTTCACTCTTCTGAATTTTAAAGGTCATCGTAGTTTGGTTATTAGAATCAATGTTCTCGTTTTGTGCTGTACATCCAACAAAAGAGCCCATTATTACAAGGGCTAAAAGCTTTATTTTAGTCATGCTGTAATGTGTTTTGTTACAGACGTGCTATTTTTTAATGAAGTCAATGATGCGCTTTATTACAGCTTCGTCTTGTAATATAAACCGGTGACCGAGACCTTTTGTTTCTAAAAATTCGCTTGTTTTCCAAGCTTTGTGTACTGTACGCGCTGCTTCAATAGAAACGTCCTTATCGTCTACATCGTGTATAATCAAACCGGGAATGGTCATCTGCTCTGCAACGCGTACTGAACTGAATTTTTCGAAGTCTATATCGTATTCGGCTTTAAGGTGCTCTATAATATAAGTGGCTACGTTTTGTTCTAAAGATAACTTTGAAACAAAGTCATTAACCACGTCTGTAATGTAGCCTGGTGTGCCGATTAATATGGCCTTTTTGGCCAATGTGCCATACTTAATAGCGTTAAGTGTGGCCATGCCGCCTAGAGAATGACCAAGGATGGCTTCAAAGGGCCCGTATTTATGTGACAAGTAAGCAATGCACTCTGCAAACTCTAGCATATGCGTTGTTTTGTCGGTACTAGAGCCATGCGCAGGAGCGGTAAACGCAAAAACTTTATATCCAGCATTAACCAATGCTGGTGCTATTTTGTAGAACTGTGAAGCTCTACCTGACCAACCATGAACCAATAATACATTCTTGGTACTTTGACCTATATGATAGGCCGTTATTCTTTTGTTGTCAACATATTCACGACTAATAATACTACCGTGCTTAAATAGACCCTCGTGTTCTGGAACAGGATATTTTATAGGTGTATAGAATAGGGAAAGCACATAACGCTTACCCACTACTGGTAAAATTTTAACTAATAAACGAATGAGCCGGATACGCCTGCTTATTTTTTTTTGGAAATGGTTTTCTTTCTTCATTAATAACCTCTAGTCGTTTAAATAAAAGACAATGCTTAAAGGTCATAAGAAGATTGGTATTAATGCGAAAAAAAAAATTCTACTTTAATTGCACCTAAAAATACGAATTAAAGGTATAGAAAACGCGAAATTTCAACTTTTGTGATAGTTTAGTAGTGGTTAACAAATTGATTGGAAAAGTGATTCTAACAACCGCAAGCATGTTCATTAGAGAGCCTTTGTGGGCCTTTAATAAGTGATTTTGAATAAAAAAATTGTTGCACTCTTAAAAAAGAAAAGGCTCGTGCTAATGATGGATTTATATAATGGGAAAAGAAGCGTGTTAGGTTTGCTTTTTTGCCGAGATGGATGCGCGTAAAGAAGGGCGTAGTTGCTGTTAGTGAAAGTGTATTGTGCCCAGGACAGGACTTGAACCTGCACGACCTAAACGGTCACCAGCCCCTCAAGCTGGCGTGTCTACCAATTTCACCACCTGGGCAAGGACTTATTAAGAACAAATAAGCCCCGTTTAAGGGGCTTTTCTGTGACTCGGCTGGGGCTCGAACCCAGGACCCATACATTAAAAGTGTATTGCTCTACCAGCTGAGCTACCGAGTCAATGCCTTTTCTAAAGCGGCTGCAAATATAACGGCTAATTCGTTCTATCAAAACCTTTTTTTTAAAATTCCGAAATCATGATTAATTCTGATTTTAGCGATTTAAAATTCAGGTAATAATGAAGATTGCATTAGTAGGATATATGGGCTCTGGTAAATCATATTGGGCAAAAAAGCTAGCGACTGACCTGTCTGTATGGTATGTGGATTTAGATCAATTCATTGAAACAAACTACATAAATATGTCTATTTCTGCCTTTATAAACATTGCAGGAGAATTGAAATTTCGACAGGTAGAGCGTCAGGCATTAGTAGAAATTGCACAGGAACAAAAAGAAATGGTACTTGCTACTGGTGGCGGTACACCATGTTATTTCAATAACATGGAAGTGCTCAACAATAATTTTACGACCGTTTATTTAGATAGTAGTATAGCTTTTCTTTATGATCGATTAGTGCAAGAAAAAAGCAGTAGGCCACTTATTGCACATCTTGAAGATGCGGCTCTAAAAGAATTCATTGCAAAGCACCTTTTTGAGCGTAGAACGTTTTATAATCAAGCTAAGATCTCAGTTAATGCTAATGGCCTCACGTTGGACGTGCTAAAAAATGTAATAAGTCATGGATAATATTTTAGATAAAATCATCAGAGGGCGCAGAACTGTTAAACCGGACCGCTTTACAGGTGCACAAATACCGGATGAAGCAATCTGGCAAATGCTAAATGCAGCGCACTGGGCACCTACTCACGGACACACAGAACCTTGGCGTTTTCACGTCTTTAAAGATGCTTCAAAAGAGGTGTTGCTTCAATTCCTTAATACATTGGACGCGAAGCTAAATGGCGAAAATGAAGTGCGTGCTGCTAAGCGTAAGCGTAATTTTTTACAATCTTCTCATATCATAGCTATTGGTGCACGTTGTGGTACAAATCCGAAAATACCTGAAATAGAAGACGTACTTGCCACCGCAATGGCCGTTCAAAATATATGGCTTACAGCCCATAATTTAGGTTTTGGTGGTTATTGGAGTACGGGTGCCTTGGCATATCACCAAGAATTCGCTTCCTTTTTAGGACTTAATCAACCTAAGGATCAAGCAATGGGGTTGTTTTATCTGGGTGTGCCAGTTCCTGGAATTCCAGATGGGCATAGAATTTCAGCAATTGAAGAAAAAGTAACTTGGCATTCGTAATTAAAAATGCCCGATTTTAGATGATTAGAACGATAACGCGTATCTGTGTATGTCGCGTACTAGAGTAAGAAGACTTCAGCAGAGTTCTTGTTGATTTTTACCGCTACATGTTCATTCATTGATGTGGAGAGCGACAAGCCTTTAACATCTGCTTTAACAGGAAATAATTTATGGTTGCGGTCTACCAAAACAGCGGTAGTTAATTTTTTGAGTGGTTGGGTGAGTAAATGTCTAATGCCATACATCAACACTTTTCCTGAGTTAAGAACGTCATCAATAAGCACAACATTGGCATAATCAAAGGCTTGCAGTGGCATGCTGAGTTCTATGGCATTATCTAAAGGTTCTTTTTTGTTAATTTTCATTTCAACCAAAGCTATCTCTAAGTCAGAAACGGCCAATAGCTCTTTCTGCACTTGAGTGGCTAGCCAAAACCCACTTTTTGAAATACCAACCATTACTAATTTGTCTTCAGAAGCGTGTCGTTCTAAAATCTCCCAAGCAATACGTTTTATTTTTAGCGCTACTTGTTGTTCGTTTAAAACCAAGGTTTGAAGTTGGGGCATAAGGCTGCGTGCTTTTTGTCAAAATTACTAATCGATGGCGCTTCTCTCCAAGTTTATGAAAACTTCTCTGTTTTGGCGAGGTTTAATACTGTTGATGCACCGCTCCATTTTTTTTATGGTAAATAGCGGTTTAAATAGTTCTTGGTATTCTGTGATGCTACCGCCAAAAGGAGGTCCGTTTTCTGAGAGGGGATGATCAAATAATACCCCAACCAATTTGCCATGTGGGGCAAGTAAAGAATACATTTTATGTGCATAATTTACACGCAAATCAGGGTTTAAAGCACAAAAGAAGGTTTGCTCTAAAATCAAGTCATACTTGCCTTGATGTGTAAACACATCTCCTAATAGGTATTGGGTTTTTGGAAAGTTTGGTACCCGATTAAGAAAATGTTCTCTTGCTGTAGGCGAAAAATCCAGTAGTGTGATATTAAAAAAGCCAAGGTTGAAGAGCAGTTCGGCTTCGTACGCATGGCCGCATCCTGGAATAAATATGCGTATATCTTTATTTTTTAATGATTGAAAGTACGTGACAAACGGTTGTGTTGGTCCGCCAACATCCCATCCTGTTTGGTTGTTTTTATAGTTCTCCTCCCAATATGTTGCGTTTAGCTTTTTCATTTGAGCGAAAGTAAAACCACATTCTCTATGTGGTGGGTGTGCGGAAACATGTCTACAGCTCTACTTTTAACAACATGATAAGCCTGGGCTAATAGTGCTAAATCTCTTGCCTGAGTTGCCGGGTTGCAGCTTACGTATACAATGCGAGGCGCTTGTAGTTCTAAAAGTTGTTCAATCACTTTTGGGTGCATGCCATCTCGTGGTGGGTCGGTTATAATCACATCAGGTTTGCCATGCGTGGCAATAAATGTGGTATCAAAGGCATCTCGCATATCACCAACAACAAAGGTCACATTGTTGATCTTATTTTCTGCTGCATTTATAAGCGCATCATCAATAGCTTCTTTAACAGATTCAATACCAATTACTTTTGCTGCCTTTTGCGCCATAAATAGCGCGATGGTACCCGTTCCGGTATACAAGTCATAAACTGTTTCGCCACCTTTGAGTTGGGCGTATTCTAAGGCAATTTTATAAAGGTGAAAAGCTTGTTTCGGATTGGTTTGATAGAACGATTTTGCACCTATTCTGAATTTTAATGGCGCTTGATTAGCATAAATTGAGGGCATTTCTTCTGCGATATAATCCGTTCCAGAAAAGGTGTGCACGTCTAAATCATAAATGGTATCATTTTGCTTTGGATTGATAACGTATAAAAGCGCACTAATACTTGGGAATGCTAGATCCAGCGCACTCAGTATTTGATTGATAATGACTTGGTCATCTGCACCAAATTGCACTAAAACCATGACTTGGCCAGTTGTTGTGGTGCGCACCAGTAATGATCTCAAGAGCCCTTTTTTCTCACGTAAGTCAAAAAAGTCAATTTGGTTATCTATGGCATAGTTACGTAGCCAATTGCGAATGTCATTGCTTATGCCGCCCTGTAGGTGACATTTTTTAACGTTTAAAACTTTATCCCATAGGCCAGGAATGTGAAAACCTATACCATCGCGGTTAGGTATAGATTCTGCGCTAGAAATCTCTTCTTTTGTGAGCCAACGGCTATTGGTACATGCAAACTCTAGCTTGTTTCTGTAAAAATAGATTTCGGCACTACCCAATATTGGTTCAACAACTTCGGGTATTACACCGCCAATCTTTGCCAGATTGTTGGCAACGAGATTTGCCTTATAAGAAAGCTGAGCTGAGTAGCTTAGATGTTGCCATTTACAGCCACCACAAACGCCAAAATGCTCACATTCTGGTTGAGTGCGCTCATTTGAGTATGTTGTAATCTTTTGTACATCGGCCTCGTAAAAACCTTTTTTTCTTCGCTTTAAAGAGATATCACAGATATCGCCTGGTACCGCACCATTTACAAAATAGATGTTTCCATCCTTTTTTCCGATGGCTTTACCCTTTGCACCAATATCAACAATGCTAACGCCAGTAATCGTTTTATTTTGCTGTTTACTCATTGCGCAAAAGTACATGCCAGCTACTATACTCATGCATTTGTGGCGTAAAGTGTTCTAAAAAAGAAAAGGGCCTTAAAAATCAATTTAATGCCCTTCTCGTAGGTATGCTAAAAAAAGAATCGTTACTCTATCATAATTTTTTGGACGATTTCTTCGCCATTAAAAGCAATAGAAATTAAATACATGCCAGCAGGTAAGTCTGGTAGTGCTACAGGTAATACGTGGTCTCCTGCATCATGACTATAGTCCTTTTCAAGTACACTTTTGCCGGTAATGGTTGTTAACCTAACACGCACATTGGTTTGTGCTTGTAGGTTAAAAGAAAGGTATACCAGTTGATCTGCGGGGTTTGGGTAAAGTTGCACTTTGCGTGCATTGCCATATTCGCCCAAACCAATATCGTTATATATGCTTTGAACAGAAACAGCCTGTAAAACTTCTTTTGTTTGGTTGTTTTGTACCCAAGCTGCTACACCTAGATTTTCAAAGTCTTCTATGGTATGATTTGAACTTAGATTAATCGGCTGGGTTGCGTTAGGTGGTAAAACGTAATTACCTTTAAACGTAAAGCAAAGGTTGTAATCTTCTGTAGCGCCTGCCTGCAATGCCGTAATAGAGGTTCCGTTGGCATTGGGTAACATCTTCTTCATAACATTATAAAAAACGGTTTCGCCATTGTTCTTTATGTTCTGAACGCTCTCATTTTCATATATCGCAGCATATAGCGTAAGATCTGCATTGGGCATATCTACCAAAGATGTTAAATCAATATCTACACATACCGTTTGGCCAACAACCTCGCTTGTTGCAGTTAAGTCAATTAGCGCCAATTTATTCTGTGCTGATGTTAGCACGCTCTGATCGAAGATGGTGTTAAAAGTGGTCCAGTCTGTACCGTCTACCTGCAGATTAGGAACGCTGCTCACGCCATAATACTGCCTTCTAGTAGATCCTTCATTTGTAAAATAAGGGTCTCCATTACCTGGCCAACTCATCGCGTACTTTACATGCACAACATCACCTGAATACTGCGCAAGTGTATTTTCAAATTGGGTATTAAATGTTTTGCTGGTAATGCTTGTGCTGCTTGTAAATGTTTCAAGTAAAGGAACGCGAAGCGCTGAACTTTGAATTACAGTTACAGCTTTAAAAGCGGTATCATTAGCAGTATTGGTATCAAGCATACCGTTTATATTTTCTGCCCAAACTTTTACCACACCAACCCCTGTTTGTGGTGCCCACAGTTGCGGGTGACTTACGGTATCCGTTTCCCAAGGTGCAATACTCAAATTAGATATGGTTGCGCTTGTTTTTAAGCTACCAGATTGGATGTAGTTCATATCTAAAAAGCTTATGGTATCGGCACCTAAATTTCTAAGGACGAGCTGAATTTCATAAGGGCCATCTGCAACGGTTAAATAGTCATCTAGCAATACAGCTAAACCATCGGCATCTACCAACGGTTGTGTACCGGCATAAAAAGAATGATACACATTATCTGCACGCGTAGGGCTGTCGGCAGATTGATTTGTTGCAGCAGGCGATCCTGTAATCATCACTGCATTTGTACTTGAGAGTTGCATGCCAAGTGTTAATCCCATAGTTAGACCTGGGCTTGAACGTTGATCAACAATGTATATGGCATTGGTTGTTTCTTCTAGAACTATACTCCAATAGGTATGGTGGCTACCAACGGTGCTTGGTAACGAATATGCATTAAAGCTAACCCAAAGTTGTCTGTGTGGGGCAGTGCCAAAAGTCTTAGTTACGATAAAGTCGTTGCTACCTCTACCAGAAAGGCCCCAAATGCAAATTGAAGCATCAGGAATAGAAGCGTGTGGTAATGCCTGGTTAATTAAACCTGGAACAGCCGTGGCATTGGTATTAAATGTAAGCACACCAGATGTAGATACTTTAAATACCGTTACGGGGTTTCCATTAAAATTAAAAGGGAAGGGAAGCGTGTCAATAGCACTCCATCTGGGATAAATGGCGTTTCCAGAATCAAGAATGCTCCAAGAAGTAGGTAAACCACCGCTAACGGGATATTCTAAATCTTCTTGATTTACATTATTTGGATTACCAAATGCTGTAGGGGCTTGATAATACTGCGCCACAGAAACACTCGTAAAGAGCAGGTACGTTAAAACAATTAGTATTACTTTTTTCATAACTCTATTCTTGTTGAAGGTATTCAAAACTATTTAGAAATGAACCGAATACACTGTTTATTTAAATAATAAAACAACATTTAATTGTTAATAAGTCAAATAAGTGTTGATAAAATTACTAGGAACAAAAAAAAGAGGCTGTCTTACAAGACAGCCTCCTTTTAAAAAAGATTAACTACTATGAATTTACTGGATAGTAAGCTTCATAGTCTGGGTGTTTCCATCTACGGTAACGTTTATGGCATAAACACCAGCAGCAAAATCTGCTGTATTAATATTGATAAGGTTAGTGCCTGAATCAACTGTAGAAGTCTGGCTGAGAACAACTTGTCCCAAAGCATTAACCACAGTAAGATCAACACTAGTGTTTCTATCAGCATCTATGCTTACAAAAGCTACATCTTTTGCCGGGTTAGGGAATACCTTAAGGTTGTGTGTTTCAGCATCAAAATCATCAATGCCAATTACAAGGTTACCTTCTGCGGCTTGCAGCACTTCTTTTGTGCTGATATCTTGAATCCAAACGGCTACAGCAAGATCGCTGAATTCTTCTACAGTATGCGCAGTAGCATGGTCTACAGGGCTACCTGCGTTAGGAGGAAGCACATAGCTACCATTAAAGGTATAGCTCTTAGATACATTAACAGTGTTTCCGGCAGTTAGCGCAGATAACGGGTCGCCATTATCTGATGTTACAAACTTCTTGAACACGTTGTGGAATTCAGTCTCACCGTTAGTCTTCACATTTTGCGTGGTGAGTTTCTCTTTAATGGCAATAAACAAGCGCAAGTTGTTAGAGTTAACATTGGCCAGTGGGTCAATTTCAACGTCTACACTAACAGTTTGGCCGCTAATGCTGTAGTTTGCTGTAAGGTCAACAAATGCTGGGATAGCCTGATATTGATCGAAAATACCTTGAGTCAATGAGTTACCATTTTGATTCCAACCACCATCAATCAACATCCATGGCACAGCAGAAATACCATAGTATTGTCTACGGGTAAGGCCTTCCAAGGTGTAGTAGGGGTCACCTGTACCCGGCCAACTCATTTGATATTTTAAAGAAACATATTCTCCAGGGTTATTGCCAAATATCTGCTCCATATTAGTGTTTGCAGGAACACAAGGAGGACAAGTTGAACTGGTGAATGTTTCGAACAAATTATAACGCTGTGTTAAGTTTTGAACCACGGTGATGGTCTTAGACACCATGTCATTTCCAGTCTTCTCGTCAGCATTGCCGTTTAGGTTAGATAACCAAACTTCAACACTATAGGCACCTACAGCTGGATTCCACGTTGTAGGGTGGTTAAGGGTTGCAGATGCAAAAGAAGCAAGGTTCAGGTTGTTTAATGAAGCAGTAACCGTAGAACCACCATTTATCTTGTAGTTAATATCAGCACTTGTAATAGTTGCAGTTCCCAAATTCAGGAATTCAGCAGAAATAGTGAAAGGTGCTCCAGCAAGCGCTAAATAGTCGGCAGTAGTAATTTCTACACCAGCCATATCAAATTGTGGCTGTGGGCCAGGCAAGAATGAATAATAAAAGTTGTCTGCTGCAGAAGGATCATTGGCAGATAAGTGACCAACGTTCGGAGAACCGGAAACCTGGTAACCTATAGTGCTATTTACCTGCACACCTAATGTTGCACTAAGTGTACCGTTTGCGTTGCGTTGGTCGACTATGTAAATATTGTTGGTAGTTTCTTCAAGAACGATGCTCCAATAGCTCCATGAATTTGCGTTGCCAGGCATGGTGTAAGAACTAAAGAATACCCAAAGTTGACGATTTGGTGCGGTTCCGAATACCTTAGTTGCAATGTTGTCACTAGACCCTGTACCGGTAATACCCCAAACACAGATAGATTTGTCTGGAATGTTGGCATTGGGAAGCGTTGAGGGGGTTGAACCTGGAACTGAGGTTGCCGAAGTGGTAAAAGTTAGAATACCAGTACTTGAAACTTTAAATGAAGACTCAGCAATGCTGTTAAATTGGAAAGTAAATGGTATGGTCTGTGAACTTGACCAGGTTGGTGATGAATTGCTTGGGCCAAGAATTGTGGTCCAAGTAGCCGATAGCCCGCCACCAACCGGATATTCGTCATCCGCATTGAGCCCACCGGGATTTCCTTGAGCTACGGGCAATTGGTAGTAAATCTGGGCATTTAACGCGAGACCAATTACCATAGAAAGCAGTAAAGTAATTTTCTTCATACTATTAAGAATTTTAATTTAAGAGAGGTCGAATTTAATATTTCCAAGCAATAAAAAACGTTAATGAGGTAATAATTCTGGTGCGCAGACCTATCTTTGATGCTTCTTTAAGTCTAAAACTCACCATCTGTCATGCAAGTAAGCCAGCAAGAAAGAGCAAATCATTTCATCAAATTAGAAAATACTTACGGTGCACATAATTATCATCCGCTCCCGGTAGTGTTAGAAAAAGGCGAAGGCGTTTATCTGTGGGATGTTGACGGCAACAAGTATTTTGATTTTCTATCAGCATATAGCGCAGTTAATCAGGGGCATTGCCACCCAAAAATCGTTGATGCGCTGGTGGAGCAGGCCCGCAATCTTACTTTAACGTCACGTGCTTTTTACAATGCGGAGCTTGGTCCGTATGAAAAATATATAACCGATTACTTTGGTTTTGATAAGGTGTTGCCCATGAACACCGGGGCGGAAGCGGTAGAAACAGCCCTAAAAATTGCCCGCAAGTGGGGTTATGAAAAGAAAGGCATACCAGCCAACCAGGCCAAGATTATTGTTTGCGAGCATAACTTTCATGGTCGCACAACAACCATTGTTTCTTTTAGCAGCGATATCGATTCTCGTGAAGGATTTGGTCCGTTTGCCACGGGCTTTATTCGCATACCCTATAATGATCTGGATGCCTTGGCCGAGGCATTACAAGACCCTAACATTACAGGTTTTTTAGTTGAGCCTATTCAGGGTGAAGCAGGCGTGGTAACACCGGATGATAACTACATACCAGAAGCTGCGCGCTTATGCCGCGAAAAGAATGTTTTGTTTATGGCTGATGAAATACAGACCGGTATTGCCAGAACGGGAAGCCTGCTGGCCGTTTGCGGCAATTGCTCCTGCAATGGCCATTGTGAACGACAAGATACCTACACAAAACCAGACATCCTGATGCTGGGCAAGGCTATTTCGGGCGGTGTATATCCGGTTTCTGCCGTGTTATGCGATAATCACATTATGGAGGTGATACAACCGGGCCAGCATGGCAGCACGTTTGGTGGTAATCCGTTGGCATGTAAAGTGGCGGTGGCTGCGTTAGAAGTTGTAGAAGATGAAAAACTCGCCCAGAATGCCAGAAAATTAGGTGTGATGTTCAGAAATGAAATGAAGCGCATCATCCAGAACTCAGAAGTTGTGCATGCCGTGCGCGGCAAGGGCTTGCTAAATGCCATTTTAATTAATGACTCGCCTGATAGCAACACTGCGTGGGATCTTTGCGTAGCGCTCAAGAACAATGGTTTGCTTGCTAAGCCTACCCACGGAAACATTATTCGTTTTGCCCCGCCTTTGGTGATGACGGAAGTACAATTGCAGGAATGCATCCAGATCATTGAAAAGACCATAAAGGAATTTGAGGAAAACTGGGTGTAACCCGTGCTATATGATATTAAGTCCCCGTTAGGTTAGTCCCGTTCGGGGATTTTTTTTTGGAACAAGCCAAACATTTTCTGGTTTGTAAGCAATGGAGAAAAGAGCCGTCTGTTAAAGCCTGATACTAAAACTAAACATGGAACAAATTTTAAAAAGCGCCTGGCGCCACGGTATTTCTTATGCGGAATATCAAAATTTAGTAGAAACCTATGCGCAAGTCGGCAAAACATCAGGCCACAACCAATCTGACGCCTTTATCAATTACACCAAACTAAATGCTGCCCGTATGAAGCGTTGGGAGCGGGTGTTTAATCCACAACCGGAAAGTATTGAAGCATTTTCAAATCTCAACCAGCCGGAAAAGTGGCTGGTAATTACAGAAACGTGGTGTGGCGATGCAGCCCATAATTTACCGGTAATCGCAAAATTGGCCGCACTTAATTCACACATCACCCTGCGTACCGTTTTTAGAGATGAAAATGAAAGCTTGATGAACCTTTTTCTTACCAATGGCGGAAAAAGTATTCCCAAATTAATTCGCCTTGCGCCAGATTTTGAAGTGCTGGGCACTTGGGGCCCGAGGCCTTTGATTTTGCAACAAAAAATTTTAGAACACAAGGCCAACCCACTTCTAACAAACGAAGCACATGTTTTGGCTGTACAAGCCTGGTATAATGAAAGTAAAGGGATGCATGCAGAGCAAGAGTTAGTTAATCAGGTAGCGGCAAATCTTAAATAAAAGTCTACACCTTACAAATGGTTGGGTATGCACATGGCACTGCGTAAAGGGCCATTAATGTTTCTCTTGCTGTTCGCGAATTTTTTTTAGGTAAAAAAAAATGCCCAGCAAAAAAGCCGGGCATCTTGTGTAAATAAGGGTATTGCTAATTAAAGCTGAGGGCCAGCGGCTACCAAAGCCTTGCCTTCTTCGTTATCAGTATACTTTTCAAAATTCTTGATAAAGCGCGCGGCAAGGTCGCGTGCTTTGGCATCCCAATCTGCAACATTTGTGTAAGTGTTGCGCGGGTCAAGAATATTGGTGTCAACACCTGGCAATGCTGTAGGAATGTTTAATTGGAAATATGGTGTTTGCGTAAACTCAGCATGGTCTATAGAACCATCAAGTATGGCATTGATAATACCTCTTGTGTCCTTAATAGAAATCCGCTTGCCGCTTCCATTCCAGCCCGTATTAACCAAATAGGCTTGTGCGCCATTTGCTTCCATTTTTTTAACCAGTTCTTCACCATACTTGGTGGGGTGTAAGGTTAAGAATGCCGCACCAAAGCAAGCAGAAAAGGTAGGTGTAGGCTCTGTAATGCCGCGCTCAGTACCGGCTAGTTTAGCCGTAAACCCACTTAAGAAATGGTACTTTGTTTGTTCTGGTGTAAGTTTTGAAACTGGAGGTAATACACCAAAAGCATCGGCAGTTAAAAATATTACTTTCTTGGCGTGGCCAGCGCGAGAAGGCACTTGAATATTTTCAATATGATAAATTGGATAAGAAACACGTGTGTTTTCAGTAACGCTCTTATCTGTAAAATCTATTTTACCATGTTCATCTACGGTTACATTTTCTAAAAGCGCATCGCGCTTTATGGCGTGATAGATTTCTGGTTCACTGCTTTTATCCAAGTTAATGGTTTTGGCATAGCATCCACCTTCAAAGTTAAAGATGCCTTGATCATCCCAGCCATGCTCATCATCACCAATTAGTGCGCGACTTGCATCTGTACTCAAAGTTGTTTTACCTGTACCAGAAAGACCAAAGAAAACAGCAACATCGCCATCCTTACCAACATTGGCGCTACAGTGCATACTGGCCATACCGCGTAGAGGTAAGTAGTAATTCATCATGGCAAAGAGGCCTTTTTTCATTTCACCACCATACCAAGTGCCACCAATGAGCTGCATACGCTCAGTTAGGTTAAAGGCGATAAAGTTTTCACTGTTCAACCCGTTGGCCTGCCAGTTTGGGTTGGTTGTTTTAGAGCCATTCATCACCACAAAATCTGGCTCACCATAGGTTGCCATTTCTTGCGCTGTGGGGCGGATGAACATATTTTTTACAAAGTGCGCTTGCCAAGCCACTTCTGTAATGAAGCGTACTTTTAGGCGGGTATCTTCATTTGCGCCGCAAAAAGTATCAACAACAAAAAGTCTTTTGTTGCTCAATTGATTTACAACAAGGCCTTTAAGATCTCGCCATACAGCAGGAGAAATCGGCTTGTTGTCGTTTTTGGCTTTATCGCTAGTCCACCAAATGGTATCGCGAGAGATGTCGTCTTCTACAATCCACTTGTCCTTGGGGCTACGTCCGGTAAATTCACCAGTCATAACGTTTACGGCTCCTAATTCAGTTACCACGCCACGCTCATAACCTTCTAGGTCAGGGCGCGTTTCTTCTTCAAAAAGTAAGTCGTAGCTTGGATTGTGGATTATTTCTTTTATACCTGTGATGCCATATTGTGCTAGATTAAGCACTTGATTTTGAGTGTCAATGTGGCTCATAAAAAGTATGTAGTTAAAGGTTTTTAGGGGGGCAAAGGTATACGCTCTTCGTTATAGTGAGTTGATGAATATCACTTTTTTAAAGAATTAGGCCTTAAATCGCAATGCTTGCATAAAAACGAGTAGCCATGCGCCAATTAGAGCCAATCCGCCCAATGGTGTTATGGGGCCTAAAAAACTTAAATCTACACCTATAACGTGTTGTAGGTTTAGCAGATATATAGACCCAGAAAAAGCAAATACACCTACAATTGTAATGTTGCGTATTGGGGTTGCGCTTTTGATTAATGCGCTCTTTTGTAGCAACGCCAGAAGCAATAAAAACAAAGCGTGGTACATCTGGTATCTCACACCGGTTTCAAAGCTTTGCAATTGATTTACATCAAGCATACTTTTTAGCGCGTGTGCCCCAAGCGCACCCAATAAGATGCCCGTGGCCCCAAAAATGGTGGCCCAAATCAAGGTTGTTCTCATAATTTCTATTTCAATTGTTTGCGGTAAGGTTCTGGTAAACTTTGCAGCAACTGTTCATAACATACAGCGTCTAAATCATCGTGTATTTTTTTTAATAATTCAGCGCGGCTTGCAACATAATTTAGGCAGTTGATCAGTTGTAATTTTTCTTCGCAGCTGTAGCCCGGTTTTATAATTAACTCTGCCACACGCTCTGCGCGCTCATATTCAAATTCTAATTGTTTTATTGTGGTAATGGTTTGTGTTAGGGTATCGGTTTTTAGCAATAAATCAGGAATATGGAGGTTTTTTCTGCATGTTACAGTATCTGCCATTTGTGGTTTTAAATTGGGCCGATAGCGCAATCTGTTTTTTACCACCACATAAATTGGATTTTTTATGCCCGCCGGTATTTCGCGCTTTACTTCGATGCCATCTGCAAATCTTATGTATAGGTGGCTAGCACCATTAAGGTTTACCCAACAAGCTTTTACCGGTGTTTGCATGGCTGCGTTAGAAATCAGAAAAGGCTTTTCGGCCGTTACATATACCAACTGCCCCTTGGCTATTACGGTTCCTAAAATGAAGAAAGCAACAATAAATTTCATGAGGGCGAAGTTAAGCGCTCTGTTTTACGATTTAAAGCCCTTAATCAGTGCGTAATTCGCATGGGCTTTATACATTCGCCAACCCCAATTTTTGAAAAAACCAACATGAAAAATATACTTATAATAGGTGCTGGACGCTCTACTACAAGCTTAATCAATTATTTATTGAAACACGCTGAAAATGAAAAGTGGCATGTTACGGTTGCAGATCAGAATACCGAACTTATCCATAAAAAAGTACATGCGCATAACCATGCAACGGCACTGGCGCTTGATGTTACTGATGAAATTTCGCGTGTGCGTGCCATCAGTAAGGCAGATTTAGTGGTGAGTATGTTGCCCGCCCACATGCATGTGCCGGTAGCTAAAGATTGCATTGCCCTTGGCAAGCACATGGTTACGGCCAGTTACATAAGCGAAGGCATGAAGGCATTAGATGAAGAAGCTAAAAGTGCTGGTGTTATTTTAATGAACGAAATAGGTGTAGATCCGGGCATAGACCATCTCAGTGCCATGCAGATTATAGACCGCATAAAAGGGCAGGGGGGGAAGATTTTAGTGTTTGAAAGCTTTACTGGAGGTCTGATTTCTCCTGATTCTGAAGACGATAATCCCTGGCGCTACAAGTTTACCTGGAATCCGCGTAATGTGGTTATGGCCGGTTCTGGCGGAGCAGTTAAATTTAGGCAGGAAGGTTTGTATAAGTACATTCCTTATCACCAATTATTTCGTAGAACAGAATTTATGGACATTGAAAACTATGGCCGCTTTGAAGGTTATGCTAACCGCGATAGTCTAAAGTACAGAAAAGAATATGGCCTGGAAGACATACCAACAATTTACCGTGGCACCTTGCGCAGACCAGGCTTTTGCCGCGCATGGGACGTTTTTGTGAAGTTAGGCATGACCGATGATAGCTATGTATTGGAGAATAGTGCAGAAATGACATTTCGTGATTTTACCAACACATTTTTAGCATATAACCCAACAGACAGTGTAGAGTTAAAACTGATGCACTACCTGCAAATTCCGCAAGACAGCGATCTGATGGAGAAACTGGCCTGGGTGGGCATTTTTGATAAAACGCCCATCCCGCTTGAGCGTGCAACACCGGCCCAGATTCTGCAATACATTTTAGAACAAAAATGGACGCTTAAGCCAACAGACCGTGATATGATCGTAATGTTTCACAAAGTGGGCTATGAGCTTAATGGCGAGAAAAAAATGCTGGAAAGCAGCATGGTAACGCTTGGTCATGACAGCATGAATACCGCCATGGCACGCACTGTAGGTATTCCTGTTGCAATAGCCACGAAACTCATTTTACAAGGCGTGATAAACTCCCCCGGAGTACACTTACCGCTAAGCAGAGAGATCTATGAGCCTATGTTGGCCGAATTGGCTGAACATGAAATTGCCTTTGTGGAAAAAGAAGTGGCGTATCAGAGTTACTAGTTGCCGAACTTTTATTCAGGTATGACGATAACCTGAACCGCGCCTGGTTTAACGAAACCCAAGAAGCCGTAGGTATTGAAAATGCCATAATAGGCCACAACAAGGGCATTGCCTATGAACCCGTTAATGGCCAGCATAGCGTTGTTGGAAATTTTATTTGTAGTATAAATTTGTGTAATTTTTCATCCATTTAAACTATTACCACTAACAAATACATTTCTGTAAATATGGTAATTGATTTAGGTTCTAGTGGTGTATTTAAACAAGATAATGTTGATGAATCAGCAACTAGTGATGTGACATTCATGATGTATACAAACCGGGCAGTAGAATATTTTAGTAAGGTGCGTTCGATTTAAGCTAAAGTTAAAAAATCTTTATTTAGGTTATCGGATGGCTTTTTAGGCAATAATTAGTTTTTGGGAATTCTTCCTTCAAACTTGTAGTCTCATTAATTTTTAGTTGTTTCTACATCTTTTAAATCACTACTGTCCGATAAAAGATTTTAAAGCGGGATTTCCAAGCTAGGATATCCCGCTTTAGTGTAATTTGGTTTTGCACAACTTCATTACATGAGCAAAAGTATCCACTTTTTCGGTCAAAGCGTTTTCGGACAGCTGATTTCTCTTTTGGATTTTTCTGTTATTGACAAAATTGCTTCAGAACTTCAGTCAGATCACTACACTAAACGGTTTAAAACTTCCGATCATCTAATAAGCATGCTGTTTGCTTCATTCTCACAATGTGCTTCGCTGCGTGAAGTTGCAGCATCTATGTTGGGTTTAAAGGGCAAAATGGCGCATTTTCAGTTAAAAAACATACCCTACAGAAGCACTCTAAGTGATGCCAACAAAAGACGAAGTCGTCAAGTCTTTGAACACATTTATTATGCTTTATTAAAAGACTATGGCGCTATTTTATCGGTCAGCCGCAAAACATACAGTTGGGAAGGCCTGCTGGAGATTATTGATTCCAGTACGATATTACTTTTTAAAGACACCTTAAGCTGTGTTGGAAGATCACCTTCAAGCGGAAAAAGAAAAGGCGGTATTAAGGTGCACACCCAAATAAACCTGCAAAGTGCTGTGCCAAAGCTAGTGTGGTTTACTTCTGCACGCACTCATGATAAGCGCTTTTTAGAACACCTAAAGCTAGAAAAGGGAAAAATAGCCGTGTTTGACAAAGGGTACAACGATTACAAAACCTTTGATGCCTTTACTCAAAACGGCGTATTCTTTGTTACGCGACAAAAGACCAATGCGCTGTATGAAGCAATCAAAGAAAATACCATACCTGACTACATAGATAGTGGTGTTTTAAAAGATGAAGTAATTCAGGTTGACGTAAAAGAAAACGGCAAATACTTTAAAAAAACCCAACTAAGGCGCATTGCCTATTGGGACCAAGAAAACCAACGTTGCTTTGAGTTTATAACCAACTTACAGGGAATGAACGCGGTCACATCGCTCTGATCTACAAAAAGCGTTGGCAAATAGAGCTGCTATTCAAGCAATTAAAACAAAACTTCCCACTAAAGTATTTTCTTGGGTAGAATGAAAATGCCATCAAAACACAGATTTGGTGCGCCTTGATAGTGAATCTGTTGCTGTCGGTAATCCGTAAAAAAATTAAGCGTAAATGGTCTTTCTCTAACCTTGCAAGCTTTTGTAGACTGCACCTGTTTAACTACATACACTTGCTCAAATTCTTAGAAAACCCAGAAAAAGACTGGCTAAAACAAGAAAACAACCAACTCGAGTTTCAATTTAGCTCCGCTTAAAGGGGCTTAGTTTTAAGAATTGATCTCAAAAAAGCTCTCCTAAGCAGAAATCAATGCATTTTTATCATTATCCATTTTTATCGGACAGTAGTAATTATCAATTTTTATCGGACAGTATTGCTTTGAAAAGTTAAATAATGAACAAAAAGTTTATTATAATTTGTTAATATTGTTTTAAATAAATTCTTAACAACCGATAAAAATTATCTGACATGACAAAAAACTTATTCTTTATTGTTGCTATGGCAGCAATTTTGCTCACTACTTCGTGCAAAAAAGAAAACGAACCTGTTGAGGCAGCATTTTCGTTTGATATATCTGCGACCGATCCATTAACTGTAAATTTCACAAATAATTCCACTAATGGAGCTAATTATGAATGGGATTTTGGTGATGGAAACACTAGTAATGATGAGAATCCCACTCATTCATATGCGTTTTACGATTCCTATACTGTGAAATTAACTGTTACAGGAGAAGATGGCTCAACAACTTCTGACGCAACAAGAACAGTAAATGTTGTAGGTGACTACTTGGAAGCGTCACTTGGAAACTATTCTATAGGTGGAAAATTTATAATGGGTTCTAATTCCCAAAATCTTGTGGGTACCATGTCTGTAGAGAAAGGCGCTGGCGCAAACATTGTATTAAATGTTGATGGCGAGTTAATCACCACAGAAGATGTGGTTCTTCTAGATGATGGCTTTGCATTTGATCTTGTTCCTGGTACCAATGCTAGCGGTGAAAATAGAACAGGAGAAACTGTGGAAACCATAAATGGAACACCATATCATGGTAGATTCAGATTTAATGCTTCTGGCAATTCAACAATACACGTAAATATGGTTTATAAAAGTGGAGGTCAGACTTTATATCAGATACAGGCTATTCTTACTAAAATATAATTGGACTAAAAACGCATTACAATTTAAATAGAGTTGCTTAGGTTCATTATCAAGAATAATTTGATTTCGTTTAAATCGTTCATCTGATACAAACTTTTGAGCATAAATTAACCAGTCTAAATAAAAGGCTGGTTTTTTTGTTCCTAAAACTATAGTTAATTGTTTGGCTCTTACAGCCATTTATACCAGCGATGCAACAAGTTGGCAGCTTAGCTTGCCTCCGAAAGCCCTGGCGGCTAATAATGGTTCACTGCAAAGCTACACCTCTGTGGCCAAAATAGCTGACAATGGCAGCAGTGGCCAATACAACAAAAAAGAAATTGATGCCATCTCGAGAAAAAATTTCACGGTCTATCCTAACCTGGCAAGTGATTTGCTTACTATTAACAATCCAAAGGATGTATGTTTAACGCTATCGCTTTACAATGCACAAGGTCAACAGATAATACATGGCAATCTAACTCCGGGCGAAAACACATTTAGTGTTGCCCATTTGCCTGCCGGATTATACTTTGGAGCTATAAAAATGAATCAAACAATCCAAATCATAAAAGTGGTAATTGAACAATGAACAGGCATCTTCTTGCCATACTATTCACTTTACTGGCACTAAAAGCCCCCGCGCAAGAGGGGGCTTTTTTTACCTCAGGCACTGATTTTTTAGTGCCCAATATGGGAATCTATCAAGCGCGTGCGTTCAGAGATCCATTCGTTTTAGAAACTGGCCTGGGTGGGCATTTTTGATAAAACGCCCATCCCGCTTGAGCGTGCAACACCGGCCCAGATTCTGCAATACATTTTAGAACAAAAATGGACGCTTAAGCCAACAGACCGTGATATGATCGTAATGTTTCACAAAGTGGGCTATGAGCTTAATGGCGAGAAAAAAATGCTGGAAAGCAGCATGGTAACGCTTGGTCATGACAGCATGAATACCGCCATGGCACGCACTGTAGGTATTCCTGTTGCAATAGCCACGAAACTCATTTTACAAGGCGTGATAAACTCCCCCGGAGTACACTTACCGCTAAGCAGAGAGATCTATGAGCCTATGTTGGCCGAATTGGCTGAACATGAAATTGCCTTTGTGGAAAAAGAAGTGGCGTATCAGAGTTATTAGGAAGTTTTAAGAAAGGATAATTTTTCATTAAAAAATGGTTAATCAACTTCTTGCGATCGTTGTATTAAATGATTACCGTTAACTTTCGGCCACAACAACGCTAACACATGAAAGAGGTCTATTTAGTACGCCACGCCAAAAGCAGCTGGGATTATGAAAGTCTTGATGATTACGATCGCCCGTTAAAAGGTCGCGGTATTAGCGATGCGCACATCATAAGTACTATGCTGGCAGATCAGGGCGCAAAACCTGAGGCCCTGTTCAGCAGTCCGGCAACGCGTGCCGTGCACACAGCCATGATCTTTGCCCGCAATCTCAATTTTCCGTTCTCGGCCATTCAATTGCGCGAAGAGCTGTATATGTGCAGCGATAAAGACCTGCTTCGCTTTATTCAGGGTTTGGACGATAAGGCTGGCAGCGTGATGTTGTTTGGCCATAACCCTACCATTACCAACTTTGTGAACCGCTGCATAGATCAGCGCATAGACAACGTGCCTACTACCGGTGTGGCCTGCTTTCATTTTGAGATAGACAGCTGGAAAGAAGCGGGGTTCTCAGCCCGTTTGTCGTTATTTGACTATCCGAAGAAGCACCGCAAAAAGAGCTAATTGATGAACCCCAGAAAGGTTACCATAAACCGCGACAAAAGTTGGTTGCAGTTTAATGCACGCGTATTGCAAGAAGCGGCAGACCCCACCGTTCCGATAATTGAGCGCATGCGTTTTTTGGGTATTCACAGCAACAATCTGGATGAGTTCTTCCGCGTACGTTACGCCAGCATTAAGCGGTTGGTGCTTATGGGCGAAAAGAAGACCCGCAGTTTGTTAGGTGGTTATTCTGCTAAAGAATTATTGGCCGACTTAACAGAAATTGTAATTAGCCAACAAAGGCGCTCTCAGGAAATCTATGATGAAATAATTGAAGAGCTAAAGGCACATGACATCCACATGCTGGATGAAAAAAGCCTGACTACAAACCAGCGCGATTTTGTGCGCAAGTATTACGTTGATAAGGTTAGCCCGGCCATCTTCATTTTAATGCTAAATGATGAGCGGCCTTTTCCGGAGTTAAAAGATAAAAGCATCTATCTGGCCATCAGGTTAATGCAGCGCACCAAACCAGATGAGCCCATATTTGCCCTCATAGAGGTGCCTAGCGAGCTTACAGGGCGATTTGTTATTCTGCCCAAGTATGGCAAGCACTACATCATGTACCTGGATGATCTCATCCGTTACAATCTTGATTATGTGTTTTTCATTTTTCAGTTTGATAAGATTGATGCACAAACGATAAAGATCACCCGCGATGCGGAGATGGATTTGGATGATGACATCAACAAAACCTTTTTGGAGAAAATTGAAAGGGGATTAAAAGAACGCCAGATTGCTGATCCGGTTCGTTTCGTCTTCGACAAGTCGTTGCCGGATGATGTTTTGAACATGCTCATGAACCGCATGGATTTGTCGCAATTTGACAGCCTCATTCCCGGTGGGCGGTACCACAACAAGAAAGATTTGATGAAATTTCCCAATGTGGGGGATCCAGAATTAGAGCATGAAAACATGCCACCGGTGCCGCATCCAGATCTTGATATGGATCGCAGTATTTTAAAGGTTATCGAAAAGAAAGATGTGCTCATCTTTTTGCCCTACCATTCATTTTCATACATCATTCGTTTCCTCCGCGAAGCCGCCATAGACCCTTATGTAACAGAAATCAAGATTTCATTGTACCGGTTGGCGTCAGAATCCCGAATTATTTCAGCCCTAATAAATGCCGCTAAAAATGGCAAGCGCGTTACTGTAACTGTAGAATTGCAGGCCCGTTTTGATGAAGAAGCCAACATCTACTGGACAGAGCGTTTGCGAACCGAAGGTGTAAAGGTAATTACTGGAATTCCGGGCCTTAAAGTACACAGCAAGCTCTGCCTAGTAAGCCGAACAGAAAAAGGCAAAATCAAAGATTTCGCCATTGTGGGCACGGGTAATTTTCACGAAGGCACAGCCAAACTGTACACAGATTATCATCTAATCACGGCCAACAAAGCCATCACCAAAGAGGTGCGTCAGGTATTTGAATTCCTCCAGAGCAATTACCTAGTTTTTAATTATGAGCACTTAATTGTATCGCCCCATTATACGCGCAAGAAGTTCTACATGCTCATAGACCAAGAAATAGAAAACGCTAAAAAAGGTCTGCCGGCGGGCATGTTCTTAAAGATGAATAGCCTGAGTGATTTGGAAATGATTGATAAACTGTATGAAGCCAGCAAATATGGCGTTAAGATCAGGTTAATCGTTAGGGGGATCTGCTCGCTCATTCCTCAGGTACCCGGTTTAAGTGATAATATTGAAGCCATCAGCATAATAGACCGTTACTTGGAGCACAGCCGCGTATTTGTGTTTGAGAATGGGGGCGAGCCTAAATTCTACCTTTCTTCTGCAGATTGGATGAGCCGCAATCTTGACTATCGGGTAGAAGTAACCGTGCCGGTGTACGACAAACACCTGCAGGCGCAATTAAGAGATCACATGGAGTTGATCTGGAAAGATAATGTAAAGTGCCGCTTTCATAATGCTCAACAAGATAATGCCTATAAAAAACAACCCGGTCCGCGCATACGTTCTCAAATAGAAATGTTTAATTATGTGCGCAAGACGCTCAAGAAAAATCAGCTACCGTGAAGTTTATAAAGCTTGCTGCTATTGACATTGGTTCTAACTCAATACGATTGCTCATTGTAAACGTTATACCCACCCCAGAGTATACTTATTACAGAAAGGTGAGCATGACGCGTTTGCCCGTACGTTTGGGTGAAGACGTTTTTAAACAAGGAAAGATTAGCAAAGAAACAACGCAGCGTTTGGTTGATGCCATGCAGGCCTACAAGTACATCATGAAGGTTAATAATGTGCAAGATTATCGGGCTTGTGCTACCAGCGCCATGCGCGAAGCTAAAAACGGAATGGGCGTATCAAAGCGCATAGCGAAGAAAACGGGTATAAACATTGAGTTAATTGATGGTGCCGAAGAAGCGCGTTTGGTTTTTGAAAGCAAGATGTTTGATAAAATTCAACCTGCAGAAAACAACTTTTTATATATAGATGTAGGTGGTGGTAGCACCGAGCTTACGCTGTGGAAGCATAATGAAATTGTAGACGCGCAAAGCTTTAAGATTGGTACTGTGCGCATTCTTAATGGGTTGGATGAGCCTCAAGAATGGAACCGTATGCAGCAATGGATTACGGCCCAAACCCAACATTTGGACGACTTGGCGATGATAGGCTCTGGCGGTAACATCAACAAAACCCATAAGCTGTCTGGTAAATTGGTTAATGAACCTCTTGGACTTAGATATCTGAGTAGTATGCTGAAAAACCTGAGTGATCTTACCACAGAACAACGGGTAATGCAATTGGGCCTAAATTTTGACCGTGCGGATGTTATTGTGCCAGCCTTGCGCATTTACACTTCTGCAACACGTTGGGCAGGCGCTCAAAAAATGTACGTGCCCAAAATAGGGGTGAGCGATGGCATCATTAGGGCACTGTATCATGAAAAGTATAAAGATCAGCTAGAGAGTGCGCGGTAATAGCTAACGTATCAATTAGCTCATAAATACTTTTGATTGAACTAGGGGCGTCACTTTTGGTTACTCATGTAGTTTTGCCAACAATTAAAAAAAACAACAATGGCTGTAATTCTAACTAACGATAACGATTTTTCTACGCAACTTGAAGCCACGCCAGTAGTAGTGGTAAAATATTTTGCAGACTGGTGTGGTTCATGCAAGCTTTTTGCACCAAAATACAAGCGAATTTCTAACGAAGAAGGCTATGCGGGTATCACCTTTTTAGATGTTAACGCAGAAGAAAACCCTGAGGCCCGCAAAGCAGCCGGGGTAGATAATCTACCATTTATGGCCGTTTTTAAGAACGGTAAACTGATAGAAGGTGCCGCAACAAGCAAAGAAGAGTATCTGAGAACAATGATTGAAAAAGCTAACGCGCAATAACATGAAATTACCAGTAATCAGAAACTTGGTTAAAACCCACACCTTAGATGCGCTAAAAGCGGCAGAAGATGCTATTTTAAATGAGCAGGCTCCGGAAATAACCATAGAAGGTGATGATGAAGGCGAGCAGTTAACGCATGTTATTGGTGCCATTGAGATTTTACAACATATCGCAGATGGCATGGATGAAAAAACTGCATTGCGCACGTTTAGCCAAAGGGTGCGAAACTCAATTTCGTAACCAAGAATAAGTTAAAAAAAACCGCGCTAAACAATTAATTAGCGCGGTTTTTTTGTTTTATGCCTATTTCTTAAGCAAATCGCGTATTTCAGTTAAGAGCTCCTGATCTTTGGTAGGGCCTGGTGGCGGCGCTGGTGTTGCAGCTTCTTTCTTTTTCATACGGTTCATCGCCTTAACCACCAAAAAAATCGCAAATGCGATAATGATGAAGTCAAGAACGGTTTGAATAAACATGCCATAGTTTAAAGTTACAGCAGCAATCGCGTTTCCGGCTTCATCTAAGCTGGCATCTTTGAGCGTAAGGCTAAGGTCAGAAAAGTTGCTGTTACCAATAAGAAGGCCTATTGGTGGCATTAAAATATCATTTACAAAAGATGACACAATTTTGCCAAATGCGGCACCTATTACAACACCAACGGCTAAATCTACCACATTGCCGCGCATGGCAAAGGCTTTAAACTCTTTTAGAATACTCATACTTTTCTTGTATTAGATTTGAATTAGTCGAAGCTACAATTTCGCATGATACAATTTATACACTCCAAAAATCATTTAGATACGCTATTTAACCAATGTTTGATTTTTTCAAATCACAACTAAGACTAATTACATTTGCACCCCTTTAAAATAAAATGGCAGTAAAGTTTTTTATACTCTTCTTGTTTATCATCTCTGTGGCGGCCATACTTGTGCTTTATGCATTAAAGATGGCCTACAACTTTTTATATCTGCGGCTACGCGATAAAAAAAAGCCAGGCGCTATAGGTGATTTTTTTACACGAAATTTCATTCATAAAGGTGATGATATGCGTTGGCAGAAGGCATTTTTTGCGCTACCACTTATGTTTGGTATTGTGCTTGAAGATGAACCCCAACCCATACAAGACATAAAACGCATAATTAAAAGGCTACACATGGCTATTTACAGCGTGTTAATAGTTGCCATGTTACTGGCCATTTATGCTTCTAAAGCTTATCCTGAAGGATTATTTTAATGATACACACAACGCAAATTGGTCATTTTGTAGATGCCTCAGTATTTAAAGCCGTAGCGAACGCGGCAGCAGATATTGGCGTAGAAGCCTATGTTGTTGGCGGCTATGTGCGCGATTGTCTACTTGGCAGGCCAAAGCCCAAAGATCTTGATTTTGTTTGTGTGGGTAGTGGCATTAAACTCGCCAAACGACTGGCAGAAAATTCACCTGGTGCTGTAAAAGTCACGGTTTTTAAGCATTTTGGCACTGCACAAGTTCGCCTTTTTGGGTATGACTTAGAGTTTGTTGGGGCGCGTAAAGAATCTTACAGTCAGCATTCGCGTAATCCAGCGGTAGAAGATGGAACCTTACAAGACGATCAAAATAGACGCGATTTTACCATTAATGCCATGGCCATATCTTTAAATAAAGATACCTATGGCCAATTGGTAGATCCTTTTAATGGTATAAATGATTTAAAAGAAGGGGTTTTGCGCACCCCGCTAGACCCCTTACAAACATTTAGTGATGACCCTTTGCGGATGTTAAGGGCAACCAGGTTTGCGGCACAACTTGACTTTTATGTGCATCCGGAGGCTTTAAAAGCCATTGAAGAAACCCGAACGCGCATCGCGATAATTAGCAGAGAACGCATTGCCGATGAATTGACCAAAACATTGCAGGCACAACGTCCTTCAGTAGGCCTCGCCATTTTGTATCAAACCGGTTTGTTAGCAGAAATCTTTCCAGAATTGGTTGCTCTTAAAGGTGTTGATGAGGTGGATGGGCAAACACATAAAGACAATTTTTATCACACCTTACAGGTGGTAGATAACCTTTGCCGTAACAGTGATAACGTATGGTTGCGCTGGGCAGCATTGCTGCATGATATTGGCAAACCAGTTACGAAACGGTTTGTAAAAGGCATAGGCTGGACGTTTCATGGCCATGAATTTGTGGGGAGTAAAATGGTGCCAAGAATTTTTAAAAACCTCAAACTTCCGCAGAATGAGAAAATGCGTTTTGTGCAAAAAATCGTAAAACTAAGCTCTAGGCCCATAGCCTTGGTTGAAGATGTGGTTACAGACAGTGCGGTTAGACGGTTGCTTTTTGAAGCTGGAGATGACATAGATGACCTCATGATACTTTGTGAAGCAGACATTACCACAAAAAACAACAAAAAGCGAGATCGGTATCTGCGCAATTTTGCTGTGGTTAGAGAGAAATTGGCTGAGGTAGAAAAAAAAGACCGCCTGCGCAATTGGCAGCCGCCTGTTGATGGCGAAGAGATCATGAATGTTTTTGGTATTGCACCAGGAAGAGAAGTAGGTATTATTAAGCAAGCCATTCGCGAAGCAATCTTAGAAGGTACCATACCTAATGAGTACCAAGCTGCTTATACATATATGCTGGCCTTAGGCACTGAGATAGGTTTAACACGCAAACAGGAAAAAAATTAATGCAACACGTTTTTGTTTTTAGGGTAATCTTAGATTCTGCAGATGAAGATGTTTTTCGGGATATTGAAGTTTTAGCGACACAAACCTTAGAAGACCTTCACCTAGGCATATTAAATGCTTTTGGCATTGCCCCAGGCGAGATGGCATCTTTTTACATGAGTGATGATCAATGGCATCAAGGCGAAGAAGTGCCACTGGTTGATATGGGCTTTGGGGCTATAAATATGGGCTTAATGCATGATATTGCGTTAAATACGTGGTTAGATACAGCAGGCAAAAGAGCGCTTTATGTCTATGATTATCTTGCGTTATGGACATTTTTTGTGGAATTTGTTGAGAAAAAAGAAATCGAAATAACAGATATTTTAGAAGAAAAAGTTTTGTTATTTCCAAAAACAGTTTACTTTTACGGCCGTAATCCGAATGAAGCACCGTCTAAAGATTTTGCTTCAAATGAAACTGAAAAAAAGCATTTATTTGATGATGCTTTTGAAAATGAAGAAGATGATTTCGGAGACGATGAACAAAGTTTTAACGACTACCATGATGAATGGTAGGTTTTCATAGGTTGATTGGTTAGGTTGCGAGCCCCGCTTTTAGCGGGGCTCGCGTTTTTTAGTCAATTTTTACAGAAAGTATGCGGTGTACAGGAAGTTTAATGCGCCCCTTTAACAAGATGTGCGTACCTAATTGCACCCATATTGTTGTGTGAATACGCTTTATAGAATCGGTATCCATGAAAAAAATATGGACTTTTCGCTGTTCTAAATTGCCCAAACTTGTAGCACGGTGAATTTGCCTTGAACGCTTCATCATGGCCTCTCTGTTGGGTAATACATCCTCTGCAGGAAAAGTTAAGGTATTGATGGAGTCTCTATCAATAAATTGGGCATGATCTAGAAATGTATCAGACATCCGATGAAGAAATTTAGCGCGTGTTAAGCCTACCGAAAGTACAAATTTATACTTCAGTAAAACTGATTTGTAACAGGTTTAAGATCGTGCCCTTAGATTTTTAACCTTTGCCACTACATTATGAGCAACCATAAAACATCCTTTAAACAACAGCTCCATACCATCATCTTTGAAGCCGAAACACGCGGTGGTAAAGCATTTGACGTAGCCTTATTTATTATGATTATGGGCAGCATTGCAGTGGTGATGCTAGAAAGTGTTGCTGCTTTAGATGCTAAATATCACCGTCTTTTTTATGCGCTAGAATGGTTTTTTACCATCGTATTTACGGTAGAATATGCCCTGCGTATTTATAGTATTGGTACACCCATGAGGTACATCTGGAGTTTTTACGGCATTATTGATCTGCTCGCTATTTTACCAACCTATTTGGCCATTTTCTTTGCTGGCTCACACATGCTGGTTACGGTGCGTATTTTACGTCTGTTGCGCATTTTTCGGGTACTCAAGTTATCGCGCTTTATGAGCGAGAGCAACGCACTTTTAATGGCATTGTGGGCAAGTAGACGAAAAATTTCAGTATTTCTTTTTGTGGTATTTCTAATTACAATTATCATGGGTACGCTCATGTATCTCATAGAAGGCAAGGAGAATGGTTTTACCAGCATCCCCCTCAGTATCTATTGGGCCATTGTAACATTAACAACAGTTGGATTTGGAGATATCACCCCAAAAACAGAACTGGGGCAGGCCCTCGCAGCCTTTATTATGATATTGGGCTATGGCATTATTGCCGTGCCAACGGGCATTGTGAGTTCAGAAATGGTAAAGGCTAGCAACCAAGATTCTGGCACCACAGATAGTTGCCATAATTGTGGGGCAGAAGGGCATAGGTTAGGGGCCAAATTTTGTTATAAATGTGGTCACGTGCTTGATTTATAAACATGCTAGAGTCTGCCGGGCATAACCTCATATATGTTGCAGGGCCTACTGCAAGCGGTAAAACCGATGTGTCCATTGCGTTGGCTAAAAGCCTCAATACTGAGATTATCTCATGCGACAGTCGACAGTTTTTTAAAGAACTAAAAATTGGCGCAGCGCCACCCACCAAAGAGCAACTACAAGCAGTAAAGCACCATTTTATTCAGCATCTATCAGTAATGCAAGACTATAATGCCGGACGTTTTGGTGCCGAGGCGCAAGACCTTTTAGAGCAACTTTTTAAAGCGCATAAAACGGCTATCATGGTAGGCGGCAGTGGCTTGTATGCCAATGCTGTTTTATATGGTTTTGATGATTTACCCCAAGCTAACGAATCGGTACGCGCCCATTACGCCAAAGTGTTAACGGCAGAAGGGCTTGAGGCCTTACAACGAGAATTGGCACTGAAAGACCCTGAATATTTCGAAGAAGTAGATCGGTATAACCCACATCGTTTAATACGTGCCTTAGAAGTTATTGCTTCCACAGGGGCAAAGTATTCTGCGCTTCGCCAACAAAATAACAAGCGTGCCAACTTTAAAACTACCATTTTGGTCATGGATGTACCAAGAGAAGAACTCTACGCAAACATCAACGCACGGGTAGACCATATGGTAAACGCTGGGCTAGAGGAGGAAGCACGCACCCTTTGGCCACAAGCCCATTTACAAACCCTTAATACCGTGGGTTATAAAGAATGGTTTGCACATTTTAGGGGCGAAATAACCCGAGCACAAACCATAGATTTAATCAAACAAAATACCCGCAGGTTTGCTAAACGGCAGATTACGTGGTTTAAGCGCTATAAAGAAGCAATATGGGTAAAGCCTGATGATCTTGCGGGGATGATGAAAATTCTCAACCCGTAATTAATTCTATTTGCGCTTTATCTTGCACACATGAAACTGGCGCGTCCTTTTCTCATTTTCCTGAATCCGCTGTATGCATTGATCACTTGGCTGCGCAATGTTTTTTTTGATATTGGTTTGTTACAGAGCACTTGGTTTAATCACCCAGTAATAGTTATTGGCAACCTGAGTACAGGCGGCACGGGTAAAACCCCGCATACAGAATTCTTGATAAAGCAGTTAAAAAACGACTATAAATTGGCGGTGCTTAGCCGTGGTTATGGCCGTAAAAGCCGTGGCTATCAGGAGGCAGGATTATTGCCATTAGCCAATTTGGTGGGTGATGAACCTGCCCAAATCAAACAAAAATTTCAAGATATAACAGTTGCGGTTGATGCAAATCGTGTAGCGGGAATTAATCGTTTGCTGGCTAAAAAAAATAAACCAGAGGTTGTTTTACTAGACGATGCCTTTCAACACAGATGGCTGGAGGCGGGGTATTACATACTGCTAACGCCATACAAACAGCCCTATACGCGCGATTTCTTGTTGCCAGCCGGAAACCTTCGCGAACTTCGTGCGGGTGCTTCTCGTGCTCATTGTATTATTGTAACCAAATGCCCAGAAGATTTAGGTAAACCAGAAATGGACGCATTGATTGCTGAACTTAACCCGTTAAGCCATCAAGATGTATTTTTTACCACAATTAAATATGCTCAACCAGTTGGTTCATTATTTGACATCAATGCGGTACCATTTTTATTGGTCACGGGTATTGCAGATAGCAGCGCGTTAGTCAATCACCTGCAAAAAGCCAATGCTAACTTTCAACATGTTCGCTTTTCTGATCATCATCATTTTACTGATGCAGACATAGCAGACTTAATAAAGCGGGCAAAAGAGGCCAGGCTAGCGCATATCGTTACCACAGAAAAAGATTTTCAGCGGCTACCCACAGCGCCATTTGAAGCGGTGGGTATAAAGCTTACATATATTCCCATAGAGGTGGTTTTTTTGCGTGATGAGGCCTTGTTTTTGAAAAACATTCGCACATATATAGCTGGCTATTAATCGCCTGCCGCACCCGCTTTGCCTTAAATCAAATTCACCATTGCAGACATAAATCTTGGCCCCGCCAATAGGCCGTTTTAGAAAGTGTAGAGCCGTATCAAATTGGCAATATTTTAGCGGTTGAGGCGTAATTTTGCGTTCTTTGCACATCCTAAGAATTTGGTATGCAAACAGCAACAAAGCAACAATATGAAGCCGTTATCGGGCTTGAAGTACATATCCAGCTAAATACACATTCTAAAGCCTATTCTAGTGATGCCACCACTTACGGGGCATTGCCCAACACCCAGGTTAGTCCGGTAAGTTTAGGCCATCCAGGCACGCTGCCCATGTTTAATGAAAAGGCGGTGGCTTATGCAGTACGGCTTGGTGTGGCTTGCCAAAGTACCATCCGTGAGCGTAATGAGTTTGCGCGTAAGAACTACTTTTATGCAGACTTGCCCAAGGGTTATCAAATTACCCAACATCACACGCCTATCTGTAATGGCGGTCGTATTCGCATCAAAGATGCTCAGGGTAATGAAAAAATAATTGGAATCACCCGCATACACATGGAAGAAGATTCTGGGAAGAGCATACATGACCTAGACCCTTTTAATACGCTTATTGACCTCAACCGCGCTGGTGTACCACTTTTAGAAATGGTTAGTGAACCCGATTTTAGAGATGGCATTGAGGCTTATAACTACCTAAGCGAAGTACGTAAATTGGTACGTTATCTGGATATTAGTGACGGAAATATGGAGGAGGGGAGCTTGCGTTGTGATGTTAACGTTTCTGTACGTCCGGTTGGTAGAGAAAAATTTGGCACCAAAGTAGAGGTTAAGAATATGAACTCTTTCCGAAATGTGCAGCGTGCCATAGACCATGAGATAGAACGCCAAATTGCACTCATAGAAAATGGCGGTGAAGTAATTCAAGAAACAAGAACTTTTGACGCTGCAAAAGGCACCACCAGTGCCATGCGTACCAAAGAGGATGCACATGATTACCGTTATTTTAATGAGCCTGATTTGCAGCCCGTAATCGTTACAGATACCTATATAGACGAGGTAAGGTCTAGCATGCCTCCGCTGCCAAATGAACTCTTTACAAAATACACACAAGAGCTCGGATTAAGTGACTATGATGCGGGGGTGCTTACAGAAAACAAGCAGTTTGCCATGTATTTTGAAGCGCTTATAAACCACACAGAAAACGTGAAATCTGCTGCAAATTGGATGATGGGAGCAATTAAGAGTCATTTAAATGACAAAGCCATTGATATTTCAGACTTCTTAGTTGCACCAGAAAAAATAGCCGCATGTATTGCTTTGGTTGATGCTGGTAAGATTAGCAACACCATTGCAGCACAAAATGTATTTCCATTATTGATAACGCACCCAGAGGCAGATCCATTGGCGTTGGCAACGGAAAATAACTGGTTGCAAGAAAGTGATAGCGATGCGCTAAGTGATTTTGTAAAGCAAGCGCTAGCAAAGTACCCTGAAAAGGTAGAAGAGTATAAAAACGGTAAAAAAGGGCTATTGGGTTTATTTATGGGCGAAGTTATGAAGCTCAGCCAAGGTAAAGCAGACCCAAAAGTGGCCAGCCAATTAGTGCAACAAGCGTTGGAAGAACAATAGGTTTCATCGCCAACATTTTGTTTGGAAAAAAGGAAGATACAAGAATGAATTACTTAAAAGGGCTAACTTTAATTGCCGCCAGTATTTGTGTTTTATCATGCACGCAGCAAAAAAAAACTGGGATACACGGGGTGGTGCAATACTGCGATGAAGTACTGGTGCTAGAAATTACAACCCAGCAATTAAAACCTATTGATACCCTGCTCATTACCGATAAGACTTTTAATTATCAACCCAATACAGATGTGCCTACTTTCCTGTTGTTTGAGTTCCCAACGGGCAGTAAAATTCCTGTTTTATATCAGCCAGGGGAATATATCGAGCTAAACATCAATGATACCACAGAGTTTGGCGATTTTACAGCAAGTGGCTCATTAAGCACTGCGCGTTTGGCACGCCAGCGGGATTTGCTTTCTGCAACTGCAAGATTTATTGATTCTTTAGATGAAGTAAATGCCACCTATCTTGACACTAGTAGTAATTCTTCAATCCGAAGAGATTTGTACGATGCAGCTCAACAACGCTTGGCCCAGCACCGCAAAGCATTAGAGGCGATTATAGATGAAGACACGACAGACTTAGGCAATATTTTGGCATTAAATCAACGTTTAGGAGAGATTGACTTTTTTGATTATCAGCACGATTACGCGTATTATGAAAAGGTAGATCGCGGCTTACAGGCAGCACATCCAGACCATGCACACGCCAATTATTTTCACAAGCGATTAGAGGAATATAAAGCGGCAATGGTGCGCCAAATGCGTATTGATAATGCTGCAGAAAAGGTTGTTGTGGGTACACAAGCACCAGAAATTTCGTTGCCTAATTTAGAGGGCGAAATTTTAAATCTATCTGATTTACGCGGCAAGGTTGTCTTGATTGATTTTTGGGCGAGTTGGTGTGGGCCGTGCCGTAGGGCCAATCCTGAATTGGTGGCACTCTATGAAAAATATAAAACCAAGGGCTTTGAAATTTTTTCAGTTTCGTTAGATGGCATCCCCAACCAACCAAACCCTAAGAATGATTGGCGTTTTGCCATAGAAAAAGATGGTCTTATTTGGCCATACCATGTATCTGATTTAGTCGGCTTTGAAAGTCAGGTATTTGATTTATACGGTTTTGACGGCATACCATTTACGATTTTAGTAGATGGGCAAGGAAAGATTTTGGCGCGCAACCTCCGCGGAAAAGCATTGGCGCAAAAGCTTGCAGAGTTATTATAAACTTTATGATGCCAACTAAGTATTTGGTGGCCACAGATGTTGTGTTGTTTACGCAGGATGATGCATTGGAAGTATTGCTCATCCAACGAAAAAACCAACCATTTCAAAATGCTTGGGCATTGCCCGGTGGATTTTTAGACCCTGAAGAAGATTTGTGCGCAGGTGCTTTACGCGAATTACATGAAGAAACGGGTATTAAGCTCATGGATGCAACACAACTTGGCGCATACGGTGCACCCCATCGCGACCCACGGGGTAGGGTAATTAGCATTGCGTTTTATGCACAAACGGATAAAAAAGCGGTAAAACCAAAGGCTGCTGATGATGCTAAAAACGTGGGCTGGTTTTCTGTAGATGCTTTGCCACCTCTGGCTTTTGATCATGCCATAATCATTGCAGATGCTTTGAGACGCGTTACAGGCTAAAGGTGAATTGCCTGGTAAAAACGCAATAAGTTTCCCCAAATGATTAAAAAAAAGCGAGGCACCAAAATGGCACCCCGCTCTTAAATGTTATGTTTTGCCTGCTTATGGAAGCAATACGTTATCTAACACATGGATAACACCATTAACGCCTTGAATGTCAAATACAGTTACGTTAACTACGCGGCCGTTAGCATCGGTAATGGTAACACCATTAGTTGTTGAAATGGTAATATTTTCACCATTAACAGTGGCTACAGCACCTGTTGGCACTTCATCGCTGTTAACATTACCCAATACCACATGATAGGTTAAAACCTCTGCGACACCATCAGTACCAAGTGCGGCAACCAATGCATTAAGGTCTGCTAACTGTAGCTCTTGCAAAGCAGCATTAAAGCCATCGTTAGTAGGTGCAAAAAGAGTAAACGCATCGCCTGTAGGATCACTGGTAAATTCGTCTAAGTTGCCATCAGCAACCCCTAGAGCAGTTACTAAAGCACTAAAATCAGGATTCACGTTTAATAGATCATATACGCTCATAGGTAAAATCACCTTATCAATTACATGAATAACACCGTTTGATGCTACAATGTCAAAATCTTTTACCTCTGCACGATCATTAATGAATACGCCATTGTCTGTAGAAATATACAAGCTCAGCGCATCATTGGTGGCGTTAGTGGCCGCTGTTGCAGCATAACCCGTTGTAACCATAGCGCTCATCACCTTGGCACCTAACACATGATAAAGCACCACGGTACGTAGTCCAGCGGTACCTAAAGCAGCTTCGGCAGCATCTAAGTCAGCAAGATTAAGCTCGGTTAATAAATCTGCAAAAGCTTGATCAGTCGGTGCAAAAACGGTCAAATTCGCATTTGGATCGCTTACTGTTGCCAATAATCCTGTGCGATCTAGCGCATCTACCAAAATCGTGAAGTTGCCATTATCTGCGGCAATTTGAGCAATGGTCTTCTGCGTTGGTGGTTCTGGAGTAGGCTCATCTTCTTTACATCCAGTAAAGATGAAAAGGCTCATAGCAAATGCTACTAAACTTGTGTTCTTAAAAATTGATCTCATAATTTTTGTGTTTAATGTTTTAGATAAAAAGTTAAACAAAAAAGAAACGGTAAAACAAATTCTATTGTTTAGCATAATTTGAATTAAAATCATTTATCGGTTATTTGTAGCCATCCACATCATGTTAAGCGCAGAAAAAATTTCTCATACATACCAAGGGCAGGCGGTACTAAAAGACATCAATATAACCGTTAAAACCGGTGAAATTGTCGTTCTTTTAGGCACCAGCGGTACCGGTAAAACAACCTTATTACGCATTTTAGGAGGCTTATTACAACCTTCTTCTGGGCAGGTGAGTTTTAATGAGACGCCCGTAGACGGTCCATCAAAAAGACTTATTCCTGGTCATCCACATATTTCTTATGTGGCACAGCATCATGAATTACTGCCCATGCTAACGGCTAAAGCGAATATTGCGCAGGGAGTAACTCATTTAATGCCAGAACAACAAAATGAGATTGTTGCAGATTTAGTTCGCTTGTTTAAGTTGGAGGAAGTGCAATCACAACCATTACGTTCACTAAGTGGTGGCCAGCAGCAACGGGTGGCACTTGCCAAGAAATTAGCAGCCGGAGGTACTTTGTTTTTATTTGACGAGGTGTTTTCTCAGTTAGATTTAACTACAAAAACACATGTAATGCTTGCGCTAAAGCGTTTTATCAAGGAAAAGGGTAAATCAGCCGTTTTTGTATTGCATGATCCAATAGATACTTTTTTACTTGCAGACCGTGTTTTGGTGTTAGAAGATGGCATATTGGTACAGAATGATACGCCATATAACGTATACAATTATCCTGCTACCATAACTACCGCGCAATTATTAGGTCTTGTAAATGTGGTCCCAGAAAATGCGGTAAAATCTATTTGGCCTCAAAAAGAATTCTACATTGTTCAAAACCAAGCAATCATTAGACCTACTGATATCTATAAGCATGAATTACCTATTGAGGCGAACATAATTGGTGAAGTTGATTTGCCCGGAAGTAGGTTTTTAGAAGTAGAGCTGCGTGGTCATACGTTTTTGGTGCATCTCTAAACTTGCCAGTTGATGGGGCTTTTTCCTTGTTCTTTTAATAGTTGGTTTACGGTAGAAAAATGTCGGCAACCAAAAAAGCCCCTATGAGCCGCAAAAGGGGATGGATGTGCAGCTGTTAAGATGTGATGTTTGCGCTGATCGATTAATGCTTTTTTTTGCTTGGCATAATTTCCCCAGAGTAAAAAGATCAAGCCATTATAGTGTGCGTTCAAGGCTTTTATGATAGCATCTGTGAACTGTTCCCACCCTTTATTTTGATGTGCCCCCGGCTCATTTTTCCGAACTGTTAATGTGGCATTTAATAGGAGAACACCTTGCGTGGCCCATGCCGTTAAATCGCCATGTGAAGGCATGTTTATGCCAACATCTTCAATAACTTCTTTAAAAATGTTTCTTAATGATGGTGGCGGGGTTATACCTCTCGCTACGGAAAAACTCAACCCGTTAGCTTGATGCGGACCATGATAAGGGTCTTGGCCGATGAGCACAACCTTTACATCTTCGGGAAGGGTTAAATTTAAAGCCCTAAAAATATTTTCCTGCTCTGGATATACTGTGTATTTCAGCCGTTCTTTAGTGATAAAACGGTTTAATGCTACATAGTAAGGCTTTTCGAATTCTTCACCGATAAGCTTAAGCCAATCTTCGTGCATCTGTTTGTTAAGTTTTAATTATGGTACAATCAAAAATGCAAAGACAACGTTAAAATGTTTCTATGAAGCGCGTTTAGCTTACTTTTGTTGTTTTACATCCTTAAACAAATTTAAAGAATGAAAAAATTAATCATCACCGCCTTAATGCTTATCGGTTTGAGTATTGGTCTCACTTCATGTGGTTCTTCAGAAAAATGTCCAGCATATTCTCAAATCGACAAGCAGATAGAAAATCCATCATGAAGCTTGGCATTCCTTTAACTTCTACTGAGCAATTAGAAGAAATCATTAACCTCTCGCACAAACCAGAAATGCAAGGGGTGGTACTTTTTAAACATAGTACAAGATGCTCGGTGAGTTATATGGCGGCCAAAAATTTACAGTCTGAGTGGCAATTTCCCGAACAAAAGCTGCCATTTTATTATTTAGACCTATTAACGTATCGTGCATTGTCAAATGAAATTTCACGCATCTTTAACGTGAAACATGAAAGTCCGCAACTTCTTTTTATAAAGAATGGGATTTGTTTGGGCAACGCTTCGCATACCAATGTGTCTGTTTTAACAGTAGAAAATTGGATAGATGACTAAACGCTTAACGTTACTTGCGGTATCCTTTCTTCCGTTGATGATGGTTGCTCAGTTAGAAACCACAGCCGACTGGAAGCGACAGGTTTATGACCGTGAGGTAACGGGGGGTGTCATGTTTCATACACGCGGTTATGGAATTACACTACGTAGTATGTATTTTATTGATGGTTATAAAAAACACGGTGTACAAATAGATTTAGTCAATATTCGTCACCCTAAAGAAGTTAAATTTCCATCTCAGTATTTTTTCAACTCGGCACGCAGTTTTGTTTTTGGAAAAATTAACGGCCTTTACAGCGTAAGGGTTGGTTATTGTAGAGATAAAGTTTTGATTGATAAAACGGATCAGGGCTCAATTTCTGTAAGCTGGGTAACAACCGGCGGGGCTAGTTTGGGAATACTTAAACCCATCTATCTTGAAATTTTAAAAGAAACAGCACAGGGTATTCAAGTACTAAGTACAGAGCGGTATAATCCAGAAGTACATAACCATTCTGATATTTACGGGCAAGCAGCCTTTTTCACAGGTATAGAAGAAAGTAAATTGAGAACAGGTATTTACCTTAAAAGTGGTTTTGCCTTTGATTATAACTGGACAGACCATAAAGTAACGACCTTAGAAATAGGCGCAATTGTTGATTATTTTCCATCTTGGTTTGGCCTATATCAAGATGAATTTGTGCCAATAATGTTTGAAACCAAAAACTATAATGTGTGGTTACAGTTTTATTTAGCTGTAAACTTTGGTAAGAAATGGAATTAAGAAGATGGCTGAAACACTAATACAAAAAAGTAACACACAAGTTAAAAAACCGAAGTGGTTGCGCGTAAAGCTCCCCACAGGAGATAACTACCGCAGTGTACGCAAATTGGTTGATAGTTATAAGCTGCACACCATTTGTGAAAGTGGCAACTGCCCCAATATGGGCGAATGCTGGGGAGAAGGCACGGCTACTTTTATGATTTTAGGCAATGTTTGTACACGCTCTTGTGGTTTCTGTAATGTTGCCACGGGCAAACCAGAAGCCGTAGACTGGGAAGAGCCAGATCGTGTGGCCCGCAGCGTGAAGTTAATGAAGGTGAAACATGCCGTAATCACATCTGTTGATCGTGATGATTTGGCTGATGGGGGCTCAATAATTTGGGCTGAAACTGTAAAGGCCATACGCAGATTATCGCCTACAACAACCCTAGAAACGCTTATTCCAGACTTTAGGGGGATGATGCATAACGTAGACCGTATTGTTGATGTGCATCCAGAAGTAGTAAGCCATAACATAGAAACCGTGCGTAGATTAACGCGCCAAGTACGCATTCAAGCGCAGTATGATAGGAGTATGGATGTTTTAAAGTACTTGAAGGACAACGGCATAAAACGTACTAAAAGCGGAATAATGCTAGGTTTAGGCGAACAAGACGAAGAGGTTTTACAGAGTATGGAAGACCTTCGCAATGCTGGCGTAGACATTATAACGTTGGGCCAATATTTACAACCTACAACACGGCATCTGCCAGTGGTTGAGTTTGTTGCGCCAGAACGTTTTGAAAAATATAAACAAGTAGGTATGGAGATGGGTTTCAAATTTGTGGAAAGCGGGCCATTGGTGCGCTCTTCTTATCATGCAGAACGACATCTCTTTTAATGAATAACAAACTGCATTTAGCCCTCAAGCGGTTTGTCAATTTTGTTATTTTAGGGCGCTTTTTTAATGAAATGATTTCAAAAATAGATATGAAAAAAAGAGTACTTGGATTTGTAGCTGTTGGTTTAGTAGCTGTGGTAGGCGTAACCTCCTATTTACAGAAGCCTCAAAAACAATATGTTCCCAACCCAGAGCTGAAAGAAGCGTTTGAAGCAAAAGGTGCTTGGAATTATCTCAATAACATGCGTGCCAATCAGGTAACTGGTGTTATTGATCCCGCAGATGTTGCAGCTGCCCGCCAGGCAGTTCAGGGCATGGCTGCCTATAAAACATCTTCTTTAAACCTTACTTGGGAGTTTGTTGGTCCTGATAACTTAGGAGGAAGAACACGTGACTTTTTAATAGATCGCAACAACAGCAGCACTTTATACGCTTCTGGCGTTGCTGGTGGCGTTTATAAATCTACAACTGCCGGTCTGTCTTGGGTAAAAGTTTCAGCAGATTTAGACAATGTGGCGGTAGTGTCAATGGCACAAGCAGCTAATGGCGACTTGTTTGCTGGTACAGGTGAAAATGCTTTTGCACCCACTACAGGTGAAGGTACAGCTACATCACCAGGTATGACTGGTGGTGGTATTTATAAATCTACAGATGGTGGCCAAAGTTGGACACAGCTTAGCGCAACGGTACCACCGGCAAACGTTACAAATAACGCATGGTCGTCTATCGGTGCAATGGGTGCAGACCCTACCAATGCAAATAGAATTTATGCTGGTACCGGTGGTGGTTTAAGAAGAAGTGATGATGGGGGCGTAACATGGTCTAATCCAATACCACCAACAATTGCTTCTGGTCAATGCCGTGACCTGGTAGTTGCCAATGATGGCTCTATCTGGGCGAGTGTAGGTGATAGAACAGTTTATTCACCTAACGGAGATGATAATTCATGGGTTGAGAAAAGTAAACTCATTGTAAGCAGTACAGACTTGCCACGCAACAGCCCGCGTACCTTATTTGCGGTATCACCACAAAACCAAGATATCGTTTACTGTTTGCAGTCTGCTGGTAGCGGCATGCGTGCACTTTACAGATCTACAGACCGCGGTACTACATGGACCGTTATTGGTCAGCCTACAACACTTTGGGATCCATTATGCGACTTTAGTGGCTCTGCTAATGGTTGTATTGGTGACTGGGCGAGATTACTCCAGGTAAATCCACAGAATAGCAATCACATTTTTGTTGGTGGATTACGACTATGGGAGTGGAAATTGAATACCGGTTGGAGACGTGTAGATGGTTTCGGACCGTTTTATGTTCACGCAGACAAGCACCGCATGAAATTTGACCCCAACAATGCAAACATCGTTTACGTATTAACAGATGGCGGAATTGGTAAATCATCAGACAATGGATTTACATGGGGTGTGTTTAATAAAAATTACAGGACTGGTCAATTCTATCACATTGGCATTGGCCAAGACCGTACGGTTGTTGGTGGTACCCAAGATAATGGTAGTTGGAAAATAGATGGTACCGGAAACACACCTCAAGAAGGTGTAACAGTTGGTGGCATCGCTTACCAAGGAGGCGGTTTTCACGCAGGAGACGGTGGCTACAGCTTGGTATCTTGGCTAGATGAAGATGTGTTTTTTACCAGCTACCAACTTGGTACAATAGGTAGAAGCGAAAATAAAGGAGAATCATATTCATCTTTCTGGGATCCACGCCAATTAACCAATTGCCAGCCTTGGTATGGTAGAAACTGTAATTTCTCTAGCTGGATGGTGCCTTACGAGTTGTATGAAACAGAGAATGATGCGCTTAGCCAAGATTCTATTTGGTTTACAGCAAATACAGCTATTTCTAGCTTGGGTTTTGGTGGGGGAGATACATCATTCACCAACACATTGAAAAGACCACAAGACGCTGCGCAATTCATTGCAAGTACCTTTAAGGTTGAGTCAGGTGCATTATTGATAACCTCAGACGCTCAAGGAAACCTTTCTGGAGATGGAAAAGGCACATTTGATGCTGCAACAGGAAACTACACAGTAACGTTTTCTTCTACCCCGTTTGCAGAAATTATTGTTACGTGTGATGTACAATATACTTCAGGGTCTACCATAAAGGTGAGATCAAAAACAAACGGTTTACCATTTAATCATTTGTTAACCACTTCATTATCACCAGGAGATTCTTTGCAGATTCAAGATCCTGTACAGAGTATGTTTATTGCCGGTTTAAATGGTAATGTATGGATGACTAGAGGTGCACTTGATTTTTCAATGTTGCCTAGATGGTATAAAATCGCAAAGATTACTGGTGTTGCACAATGCGTAGCAATCAGCGATAATGGCCAATATGCTTGGGTAGGTACTGAGAATGGAAGACTTTACCGCATTAGCAACTTACATCTTGCACGTACCCTAGAAACAGGTGATGTTGATGAAGATACATCTACCGTTTTGGTGAAGTATGATCAAGTGGCTTCTTTTTCTTCTAGAAACGTAACAAGCGTTTCTGTAGACCCTAATAATCCAGATCGTATTATTGTAACTGTTGGTAACTACGGTAACTCAACTTACGTGTATTACTCAGATAATGCTACTTCTGCATCTCCAACATTTACATCAGTACAGGGTAATCTACCAGCATTCCCAGTTTATAGCTCAGTATTTGACAAAGGCAACCCAGGAACGGTAGTCATTGGTACAGAATATGGCATATTCGCCACAGATAATATTGATGCATCTAGCGTAACATGGACAAATGAGAATAATGGTTTTACACCTTCTCCGGTGTTCCGATTGGTGCAGTACCGTACAAACAAGAGCTCAACGCCAGATCAAACCATTCTTGAAGGTGATATTTATTTAGGTTCTCACGGTAGCAGTATCTGGAAGACCAATACACTTCAAACAACACGTCCGATAAGTGTAGAAGAGGAAGCTGAATTTGATTTTGAAGAGAAGGAAATAGGCCTTAACGTATTTCCTAATCCAGCAACAGACTTCACAAACCTTGAGCTAAATCTTAGAAAGGCAGAAGATGTTACTGTACTTGTACGTGATTTGAATGGCCGATTAATAGAGCAGCTTAAATTTAACCGCTTAGCAGCTGGTAAACGCGAAATTAGAATTAATACAAGCGAACTATCTGCGGGCACGTATTTCTTAAGTGTGCGTATTGGCACAGAAATGAAATCTGCTAAGTTTATCGTTACACGATAGTAAAATATCCGTATTACATTAGCCCCGCCTTGCGTATGCAATGCGGGGTTTTTTATGATGAAGAAAATTAATGTTGGCATTAACGGTTTTGGCAGAATAGGGCGCACGCTGGTACGGGTAATTCAGCAGAATCCACGCCTTGAGCTGGTAGCCATAAACGATGTGGCAGACACTAAAACTCTCGTACACTTATTAAAGTATGATTCTGTTCATGGTCGGTTCCAAGGAGCACTTCATACAGAAGGTGAAACGATGTTTATAGGTGAATCACCCGTTGCAGTTTATCATTTTTCTGACCCTGAACAAATCCCATGGGATGCGCATCACGTAGATGTGGTAATAGAAAGTACGGGTAAATTTAAAACCACCAATAAGGCTTCGCACCATTTAAAACCCGGTGTTAAAAAAGTTATTATCTCCGCACCGCCGGAAGATGATGACACAAAAACTATTGTTTTAGGTGTTAATGATGCATTGATTCAAAGAGAAGATATCATTGTTTCTAATGCAAGTTGCACGACCAACTGTGCAGCACCCATGATTAAAATTATCCAAGCGCATTTGGGAATAGAATCGGCATATGTTACTACCGTGCACTCTTTTACAACAGATCAGCACTTACATGATGCACCCCATCGCGATTTACGCAGAGCACGTGCCGCAACGCTAAGCATGGTGCCCACAACCACGGGCGCTGCAAAAGCCCTTTCTCGTATTTTTCCTGAGCTTGATGGCCATTTAGGGGGATGTGGAATACGTGTGCCCGTACCTGACGGTTCACTAACGGATATCACATTTCACGTAAAAAAGAGCACCACCGTAGATGCTGTGAACGCGCTATTTCGCGAAGCCGCAAACACTACCCTTAAAGGAATTTTGGGCTATACGGAAGAGCCTTTGGTTAGTGCAGACATTATTGGTTTAAAAGAAAGTTGCCTTATTGATGCACCTCTCACAAGTGTTCTTGGCAAAATGGTGAAAGTTGTGGGGTGGTATGATAATGAAGTAGGCTATGCCAATCGGCTGGTAGATTTAACGATGCGTTTAATAGATCAACCTTAACGTGAGCGTTTGTGCTTAATAGGTAAGGTACACAAGTATCCTAATCGATACAGGTCAAACGTAGTTAGGCTTGGTTGGGCACTACAGAGGTTTTCTTCCCACTTTGTTTTAAAGCGGTGAAAAAGTCCGCCAATAACAGCCGTCATGCGCGTTCTGTGCAACCGCAAATACCAAGCATAAAGTTTAATGTCATGATCTGCAAGCTCATCGTTTATCAGGTCTCGCAAGTTTTCTACGGCCTGCCGGCTTTTAGCTAAAAACACGAGGTTGGCATCCAACCCCAAATGCAAGGCTGTGTTATTAATATGCTTGATTTTAATCTGATGTTGTTTTAGAGCTTTGCCAAAAAGGGTGTCTTCATGCCCATATTTAAGCATGTTTTCTTGAAATTGAATTTCTTGAAACAGCTTTTTTTCAATCATAAAATTGAAGGCAGAAAAGCCAGCCCAAGCATTCTTCTGCCTGTGCTCAGCACTTAGCTCTTCTCGGCTTTTGCCATATACATAGCGTAATAATAAAGTTTGATCAGTTGGTTCTTCGCCATAGGCAGTACCACCACAACAAACCTCACCAAGCACTTGGTTATTTAAATAAGTACTGATGAAATGCGTGTTATGCATTATTCCAGCATCGCCATCTAAAAAGAGAAGAAGATCATGTTGAGCCGCTTTGGCCAATGCGTTTCTGTTTTTGGCCCGCCCTAAGGGGATGGTGTTGGTGCGGTAAGTAACGTGTTCTAAGCTATTTAAAGACATGTTTTTAGCGCCATAAGCAGAGTTCGGTGCATCATCAAAACACAACACTTCAAAGGCTACGTTTGCACGCAAAAGTTGTTGATGTAATGCATTGATGAGCATTGTAACATCCCAATCGTAATTTGGGATAAGTACAGAAATGCTTGGTGCTGACACCTTCATTGTTTGTTAAAGATGGGTTTGCATGGTTTCATGCACGCGCCCGCCTTCTATTTTTAAGGTATGGTTTGGGAATTTAAGAATCAATGCATAATCATGCGTAGCCATTAAAATTGCTTTCCCGTTTTTACAGATTTCTGTGAGCAGAATCATGATTTCTTCGCTGGTTGTGGGGTCTAAATTACCCGTTGGTTCATCAGCAAGTATAAGGTCTGGGTCATTGAGCAGTGCGCGCGCAATGGCAACGCGCTGTTGCTCACCGCCAGAAATTTGAAAAGGCATTTTGTGCCCTTTTGTGCCCATTCCCACTTTTTTTAGGACCTCATTAATCTTTGCGTCCATTTTCTTTTTGTCTTTCCAACCTGTGGCTTTGAGAACAAAAAGTAAGTTGTCATGAATATTACGATCTGTTAAGAGTTGAAAGTCTTGAAAAACAATACCAAGTTTTCTTCGTAAAAATGGGATGTCTTTGTCTTTTAGCGATTTTAGGTTGTATTCAGCTACGGTTCCTTCTCCTTTTACAAGAGGTAAATCACCATAAAGTGTTTTGAGTAAACTGCTCTTGCCAGACCCTGTTGCGCCTATAAGGTAAATAAACTGACCGGGTGCTATGCGAAGATTTACATCTTTTAAAACCAAGTTTTCTCGTTGAAAGATATCAGCATTGCTCAATTCAAGTACCATGTGCAGATAATTAAGGTACAAATCAACAACATTTTAAGGCTACGGACAAAGCACTGTTAACTCTATTTTATGGCGAAAAATGAATGTTGTGATCAAAAATATAGCCTTTAATATTAACTGTAGTTTCTATGCGCTATAGCCAGTTTAAATATAATATGCACCTGTTTGTAGCGTTAAACAAACTGTTTTCTGTTAACACTGCAACTTTAAAAACTGCCACACGCCTATGTAAACAAGCGCTACTTAGTCAAGTACATTTGAACATTAGTCTTTATTACATGAAAAAAATAGCGCTAGTGCTCTTAACCGTACTCTGTGTACAGGTTGGAGTAGCACAACAAAGTGAATGGGAACGCTCTGTGCAAAAGCTTTTTGACGAAGCTGTGAGTCTCTATCAAAAGCGATTATATAACCCTGCAAGGACCAAATTTGAAGATGTTCTGGCCGCTGATGTGCCAAAGCATAGCAGCTGGGCAGAGCAAAGCAGCTACTACCGCGCCATGTGCGCCTTATTTTTATACAATAAAGATGCTGAGGCCCTTTTAGAAGATTTCAGTCTTTCTTATCCCGCTAGTCCGCTTGAGCAGCAAGCAGCGCTAACAGCCGCAGATTATTACTTTAATAAACGCAATTATCGCAAGGCTGGTGAATGGTTTGATAAAGTAGACCAGAATTCTTTAAAAGGCGAAAAGCGCGGTGAGTACCTGTTTAAATCTGGCTATTGCCAATACATGGGTAGAGAAAGAGAGTTGGCCAAATTAAAGTTTGCGCAAGCTAAAACGCTACCAGGTCAATACGCCACTTCTGCGCAATATTACTATGCCCACATTGCCTATGAAGACAGCAACTATGTTACCGCCTTAGAAAATTTCCAGCCATTGCTTAACGACCAAAGTTTTGGCGCCATTGTGCCTTATTATTTAGCTCAAATCTACTATGGTAGAGGTGAATATGATAAACTAATAGAATATGGTGAGCCTTTGTTGAGCAAGGCAATAGATTCACGTAAGCCAGAAATAGCCAAGCTTTTGGGAGAGGCATACCTCAAAAAACAAGATTATGCCAAAGCTGCAGAGGCACTTCAGTTCTATCGCGAAAAAGGTGGGCGTATGCGCGCTGAAGACCATTATGGCCTTGGTTTTGCACTTTATAAAAATGGCCTCTATCAGGAGGCTATTGGTGAGTTCAATAAAATTTCTAACAACACCACAGACCTGGCCCAAAATGCCTATTACCACCTGGCAGACTGCTATGTTAAAACAGGTAACAAGAGCGAGGCCATGACCGCCTTTAAAGCAGCGCATGAAAGTGGCAGCAATTCGAAAATAAAGGAGGATGCCCTTTTTAACTACGCAAAGCTTAACTATGAACTTGCTAATCCTTACGGCAGTGCCATTGATGCATTTCAAGAATTTTTAAAGAAATATCCGCAAACGATTAAGCGCGAAGAGGCAAACCGCTATTTGGCAAATTTATACCTCACCACAAAAGATTATGAAAATGCCTTAATAGCCATTACAAACACTGGTTTAACGCGTAAAGACATGCGCGAGGCCTACCAAAAGGTATCCTATTTTAGGGGTGTACAGCTCTATAATGCCGTGCAACTGGATGAAGCACGCACGTATTTTAACCAGAGCCTTAACTACCCGGTAAATCCAACTTTTGTAGCCTTAAGTCATTATTGGATTGCAGAGTCTTACTATAAGCAAGAAAAATATCCACAGGTACTTGCCGCGTTGGCCTTATTTGAAAATACGGCTGGTTCATATAACTTAACAGAGTTTGCTGATGCCAGATATACCAAAGCCTATTGCTATTTTATGCAAGATGATTTTGCCAATGCCACCATCTCTTTTAGACTATACCTTGATAATAAACGCGCAACACCTAGAAAGAAGCAAGACGCTGAATTGCGTTTGGGCGATGCCTACTTTATGCAAGGCAAGTATGCCACAGCAATTACCTTTTACAATAAATATTTGGCTTACAAGCCTTCTGATGCAGATTATGCACTTTTCCAAAAAGCATTGTGCTTAGGATTAGATGGTGCCCAAAACGAAAAAATTCAAACATTAGAACTTTTAGCCAAAACCTACCCACAGAGTAAATATGCCGTAGATGCAACGTATGAGCAAGGCGCCACTTTACTGGCATTAGACCGTAGCAAAGAGGCTCTTGGTGTTTTTCAACGTTTCGTAAATCAATTTGCCCAAAGCAAGCATACCCCACGGGCTTGGTTAAACATTGGGTTAATTTATCGCAATACCAATGATTTTGAAAAGAGCCTGCAGGTGTTTAAAGATATTGTTCGTGATTATCCCGCAACACCCGAAGCCAACGAGGCCATTGGTTTTACGCGATTGGTTTATGCAAGTCTTAATCGCTTAGATGAATATGTAGATTGGGTGGAGACCATCAGTTTTGCCAATGTTAAGCGCGCATCTTTAGATAGCAGCATGTATAATGCAGCATTCGATTTTTACAGTTTAGGTAATTGCGATGAAGCTAAAAAGGCATTTAGGGGCTATATAAAGAAGTTTCCTGATGGCATCTTTGCAGTAGAGAGTAATTTCTTTTTAGGCGAGTGTACCTATCAGGCACATGAAGACGAAGAGGCAGAGCAAGCATTAATACGTGTTGTTAACGAGCCCAGAAGTATGTACACAGAGCGCAGTATTGCCATGCTGGCGAGTATTAATTACGGCAAACCCAATTACCAAAAGGCACTAGATTATTATGAGCAGTTGCTGAGTTTTTCTGAGGAAATAGATCAACTCAGAAAAGCCCGCTTGGGTGCTATGCGCTGCGCTGTGCAACTAGATTTACCGGTTAAGGCCCTACAGTTTGCAGAGTTAATTTTAGCAGATGATCGCACCTCGCCAGAAGTTACAAATGAGGCGCTTTTGGTGCGTGCACGTAGTTACTGGAAAGCGCAAGATCTAGATCGCGCCCATCAAGCGTATGATGAGGTTCTCAACCAAGCCAAAGGTGAACCACAAGCCGAAGCGTCTTATTACATCGCCAAGATTCAGAACTTGCGCTCAACTTTTGAAAAAAGTAATGAGACTATCTTTTGGATGATTGATAATCTGCCGTCTTACCCAGAATGGCGTTTTCGCTCTCTGCTTGTTATGGCTGATAATTACTATCAAACAGGTGATGTTTTTCAAGCCAATTACACTTTAGACTTTATTATTGATGCTAAGTACAGTACAGAAATAGTTGATGACGCCAAAGCCGCAAAAGAAAACATTAGAAGATCAGAAGAAGCGGCTGAGCAACAAAAGGCAGAACGTGATTCTCTCCTCAATGAAACGGTTATTGAGATAGATGATACAGCCGTAGAGACGTTTGAAAATCAAGAAGAATTGGAAGGAGGAAAGCAATAATGAAACACATTAAGCATACCATAGGCTTGCTGCTGCTTGCTACCGTAACAGCTGTTGCGCAGGGCCAGCCAGAAAAAAATGTTGGCAGTGTTGAAATCGATGTTATCGATCAATACAAAGCTTCTGTAAAAAAAGCGAGTAAAATTAGCAGTCAGCCAGATTTTGCAGATACCACCACCAAAAAGCTTCCGGTAAACTATCGCATTTTTTCAGAGATGCTCCAGTTTAAGTTTACGCCAGAACCAATTACGCCAGTCAAGGTGCAAGGTGTGCGGTTGGGCAAACTCCCCAAAAACACCATTAAGCTAGGGGCAGGTATGTATGGTGCTTCATTGGCCGAAATTCTTCTGAGCTCATCGCGCGCTGAAGCCTTTAATTGGGAAATTGGCCTGCAGCACAATGGTGCAAGTAAAGGTGTAAATGGCATTGTTTATGACAAATCGCCTTTTATGGAAAACACCCTCTACTTAGGCGGACGTTGGTTGTTAAAAGATTATCGTTTAAAAGCACAAGTGGGCGTAGATTGGAATCGTTTTCACTTTTATGGTATTGCGGATACCACTTCTGAAAACACTTTAGCCATTCCAGATTTGCAAAAGAATGATTATCAACGCTATTTTGGTGTAGTCACTTTTGATCGTATTTATCGCAAAGAAAAATCCCCCTTTCAATCTCTTTCTCTGGGCTACCACCACATGGCCAATAATTGGCAAACCGCAGAGCACCTCATGCAGGTAAAATCTGCTTGGCAATTACCAAAGGCTGTTGAAAAACACATATTGGGGGCAGGGCTAAATGTAGACTGGCAGAGCACAAAATCTCCGCAGCTAATAGAAGATATAAACCAATTCAACCTGCAATTTTTTCCGAAGGCAAAAGGCACGTATGCTTGGTTTGGCTATACACTTGGTTTAAACTTTAACTTTTATTCGCTTACCCAGCAAGGCGATAGCACTACAACCTCAGATTTTAGAACTTATTTCTATCCTGAAATAGCCATAGAAGCAGAATTGGTTCGCGATGTATTGGCCTTTTTTGCAGGATGGACAGGAGATGTTACCATGAATGGGCAGTATAGTTTAACACAGCAAAATCCGTTTGTGTTACCTGCACTGCAGCCGTTACCCACAGGTGCACAAAAGATTTATGCCGGATTAGAAGGCGCTATCGCGCGAAATATTGCGTACAAGGCAGAAGCCAACATACGGTTCGTAAATGGCTTGCCTCTATTCTACAGGTCTGGAGATTCTGTAACGGTACCCTTTGGAGAACAGCAACTCCCGGCATTTAATGTGCAATATACCCGAGGCTCAATGGCTTCTGTAAGGGGAGAAGTGGCATACCACACTGATAAAACCCGTATTTCAGCTTATGGGGAGGTTTTCTCGTATAATCTAAAAGTTGATGAGCAAAAAGTGAATTATCACCTGCCCACTGCACGTATTGGTGTTGATGTTTTACAGGTGATAAAGGACAAGTTCGAAATAAAGACAGGCTTGGCCTATGTTGGTGGACGGAATGCGCTGATAGAAGATGGCACAGCCTACAGTGCGGCAATGAAAGATATTTGGGATGTGCATTTGGCCTTAGGGTATAATGTAAACAACAACCTTTCTGCGGGCCTAGAATTTGCCAATTTAGCCTCTCAGGGCTATGAAGTTTGGCTGGGCTACCCCGTGCAGCGTTTCCGGGCATTACTATTTCTGCGTTATAGCTTTTAAGACCAATCACTTTAATCAAGGCTTTTTAACCCGAATAATTTGATCTTTTTTTGGATCACCTTGTAGCATCGTACAACAGGTTTTAGAAATGTTAAAAAACATGTGTAAAAACACTGCTATTTCTTCATGAGCGATACTGATAACTCCCTATCAGGGGGTTATATTTGTGAGTTTAGCATGCTAATTTAACTGCAAAATGAGTCAACAGAATAGTGATTATGGCGCCTCGAGTATTCAGGTGCTTGAAGGTTTAGAAGCCGTACGAAAAAGACCTGCCATGTATATTGGTGATGTAGGTTTAAAAGGATTACATCACTTAGTTTATGAAGTACTTGATAACTCTATAGATGAGGCCTTAGCTGGCCATGCCACCGATATTTACGTAACCATAAACGAGGATAACTCCATCACCGTAAAAGATGACGGCCGAGGTATTCCCGTAGATATGCACGAAAAAGAAGGCCGCAGTGCACTAGAAGTTGTAATGACTGTGCTGCACGCAGGTGGTAAGTTTAACAAAGACTCTTACAAAGTATCGGGTGGTTTGCATGGTGTGGGTGTAAGTTGTGTTAACGCTCTAAGTACAGATTTGCGCGCAGAAGTACATCGCAATGGCAAAGTGTATGAACAGGAATATAAAATTGGTGTGCCACAATACCCCGTTCGGGAGATTGGCGAAACTGACTATCGCGGCACCGTTGTAACGTTTAAACCAGATGCAAGTATCTTTATGGATACGGTTTATCATTACGATATTCTTGCCGGACGCATTAGAGAACTCGCCTTTTTGAATAAAGGAATCCGCATTACCTTAACTGATGCCAGAGAAAAAGATGAAGACGGAAATGCCGTTTCTGAACTTTTTTTCAGCGAAGGTGGACTAAAAGAATTTGTGGAGTTCATAGATATGAACCGCGAAAAACTCATGCCCGATGTAATCTATATGGAGGGTGAAAAAAATGATATTCCCGTAGAAGTAGCGATGCACTACAATACATCCTACACAGAGAATATCCATAGCTACGTAAATAACATCAATACCCATGAGGGCGGTACGCATCTTGCCGGTTTTCGTAGAGCGCTTACGCGTACGCTGAAAAAATACGCTGAAGAAAGTGGTATTGCAGCAAAAGAGAAAGTTGAAATTGCTGGAGACGATTTTCGCGAGGGCTTAACAGCTGTGATTTCTGTTAAGGTTTTAGAGCCGCAATTTGAAGGTCAGACTAAAACCAAACTAGGAAATAGCGAGGTAAGTGGCGCTGTTGATCAATTGGTTGGCGAAATGTTGGCCTACTATTTAGAAGAGCATCCCAATGAAGCAAAACTCATTGTTCAAAAAGTAGTTTTAGCGGCAAAGGCGCGTATTGCTGCACGAAAAGCGCGCGAAATGGTACAACGCAAAAATGTACTAACGGGCACAGGTCTTCCTGGTAAACTTAGTGACTGTAGCGAAACAGACCCTGCACAATGCGAAATCTTCTTGGTTGAGGGTGACTCTGCGGGTGGAACGGCAAAACAGGGTAGAGATCGTAATTTTCAGGCCATATTGCCGCTAAGAGGTAAGATCTTGAATGTTGAAAAGGCGATGAGCCACAAGGTCTTTGAAAATGAAGAAATCAGAAATATTTATACCGCACTAGGTGTAACCATAGGTACTGAAGAAGATAGCAAAGCGCTTAATTTGAGCAAACTGCGCTATCATAAAATCGTAATCATGACGGATGCCGATGTTGACGGTAGCCACATTTCTACACTTATCTTAACTTTCTTGTTCCGTTACATGAAAGAGCTTGTAGAACATGGCTATGTGTACATTGCATCGCCACCATTATACCTAATTAAAAAGGGTGCAAAGCAGCAATATGCGTGGGATGAAACACAGCGCGAGCAACTAATTCGCGAATTTGGTGGCGAAACCGGTAATGTGAACATACAGCGTTATAAAGGTCTTGGTGAAATGAATGCTGAGCAACTTTGGGATACCACTATGAATCCTGAGTTTAGAACTTTAAAACGCGTTACCATAGACAGCGCAGCAGAGGCAGATCGTATTTTCTCTATGCTTATGGGTGATGATGTACCACCACGTAGAGACTTTATTGAGAAAAATGCGAAATATGCTAAAATTGACGTCTAAGCTTAAAATTTACTAAAACAAAAAGCCCCGGCTGCATTGGCAGCCGGGGCGCCTCAATTTTAGTTAAAAAGTGGCCCTAAGTGCCATTACAAAATTTCTACCCGGTGCAGAAATACCTGAACTATATGGTCTATAGCGTTGGTCAGTAATGTTTTCCAAACCAGCCGTGATGGTAAGGTTAGACATAAACTGGTACATCGCCTTTATATTAACCGTATACCAGCCTGGCGCGTAGTTATTACCATTAACATCTTTGGCATAAATTTCATCTTTGGCGCGTTCTTCAACAGCTAAAGCATCAAAGGTGCGTTCGCCTTGGTATGTGGCATAAAACTCTAGCGTCAGCTTATTTGCCCTGTACGTAAATCGAGAAATTCCAAAGAATGGTGCAGCATGTCTACTCGGGCTCACGCTTCCATTATCTAACTCTTCTCTACCTTCTTGCCAATTGAGATCTGAAGAAAAGCTGAATCTCGCAGGTAGTTGCAATTCTAAACCAGCTTGTAATCCATATACGCGGGCTAACGCTGCATTTTGAATGGCTTGAACCTGACTGAGCTGCCCATCATACATTATGCTATCTGCTCCATTAAGTGTAAACGGCCTGCGTACAAGCGCATTTTGCAAGATGGTGTAATACCCTGTTAGGTCAATTTTGAGCACTTTGCCAAAAACTTTACCCACACTTAAATCTGCATTATAGGCGTATTCTGCCGCTAAATTCGGATTTGGTACTGTAACCGCTCCAGGTTCTGAGTCAAAGACTTTACCAATGTCGTCTACATTAGGTGCACGAAAAGCGGTGGCAATATTCATGCTGATAATCCAATTACTGCTTGGTCTAAATACAGAACCGATACTTCCTGTGAGGGCATCATTTTGCATAGATGCAGTGGCAAAAGAAAACGGATAATAATCTAGATTATTCGTGAAATCAGAAGAAAGGCTATACCGTGTGTAGCGCACGCCACCAAGCAATGAAAGTTGGCTAGAGATATTAAACTCATCATTAACATAAATGCCGAAACTATGCCAAGTAGAATTTGGATAACGTGAAGCACTTGCCATACTTTGCCCAGTGCCGATATCTGTAACATGACCTGTAGAAGTCACATTGTTGATGACATATTCTGCGCCATAATAAAGATTGTGCTTTTGGGCCAGCTTCTTGGTGAAATCAATATTGGCAGAATAAGCCACCACCTCTTCCGTTTGGGTACTGCGATTTACATTGTTCAGAGATCGGTCTATTCTACTTTCTTCAAAATCTTGTCGCGCCAGCCGAAGTGTAACAATGTCATAAACGCCATTAGGTTTTTGATGCGTTACTGTGAAGTTGTTCATCATCCATTTTTGTGGCCCGTAATTCCATTCTGCATAACGTGGTAAACCGTTGCGCATGCGGTTATGCCGGTCATAGCGCCCATAAGGCGAAGTTTCTGAATAATGAAAACCGTATCTGAAGTCTAAGAACGCATTGGGTTTAAAGCGCACTTTTTGCATAACATTGGTTTGGGTATATGCCGTTGGTTTTTGCAAGAGCGGATCATCCTGTGTAATAACCCGGTCTGTGCTATCTATACGCTGCACATAGTAGGGTTTTAAATAATCCTCTGGGCCGTTACTGCCTTGGCGTAAATCATCAAAATGCCAAGAGCTAAAACTGGTAACAAACGCCCACTTCTTCCACCCAATATTCATATCAAAATGGCCGGTACGCTCATTATTGGCGCTGCTGTAACGCGAAATGGCTTTTCCAACCACCAACGGCTCATCAGTAATTGAAAGTTCTGGTACCAAGGTTTGAAAACTCATAACGCCACCAATGGCATCGCTACCATAAATTACAGAGTTTGGCCCAAAAAGTACTTCCGCATTTTCTGTGGCGAAGGGATCTAGGTTAATCACGTTCTGTATGTTTCCTCCCCTAAAGATGGCGGTATTCATGCGCACTCCATCAACCGTATAAATCAATCTGTTGGTGGCAAACCCTCTAATCATAGGGCTGCCGCCACCTTGCTGGCTTTTTTGGATGTAAACCTTGCCAGATATAGCCAATAAATCTGCTGCTGTTTGTGGATTTTGAATTGCAATCTCTCGCGGTGTTATGGTTGCAATTTTAACTGGGAGGTTTCCAGATGATTGCTGCCAGCGTGTTGCAGAGATTACGATTTCGTTGAGATTTAAACGTGTGGCATTTAGATGTACGATAAAGCCATTTTGTTTAAGCGCACCATAACTTATGGATAATGAGCCATATCCAAACTTGATGAGCTTAATAACGTCAGTAGCAGAAAAAATAGAGAGGTCTGCCTGCCCCTTTGCATTTGTTGTGGTTACCATTTGGGTTTGCTCATTTTTTAGCGTCACCCATTCTAATGGTTCATCAGTTTCGGCATCTAATACGGTAACCGTTTGCGCACGCATACCAAGCGCAAACAGCACCAAGCATAGGCCTGTATAAAATCTTTTCATTTTAATTTTTTTAAGTTATCAATGCTTTTGGAGAATTCCCCAAATGTTTTATTAACTAAGCTGATAACTAAAAAATGGGTGGTTGCAATAACCGTGCTGCAAATCCAGCTAAAAGTGTTGTGTTTACTGCTGTGTAGCTTTTGCATTGATGGCTTTCTATGTAGGCGCTAAAAGCACTATGAGGTTGGTTGTATAGATTTTTGTAGAAGTGAATGAGATGCTGCTGCCGTTCTCTATTTTGAGGATTTTGATGATAGAGCTGTTCTGTAAAAGCTTCTATTTGTTGGTTTATTTTGGCCTCCTCGGTATCATTAAAACACCAATATGCTACTTCTGTGGTGCCTTCTTCGCGATAAACGATATCATACATCCTGCCTTGATATTCAAATTCTTTGCTGTGCTTCCAATTCAAATTCTCAGCCTCTGCTGTTGTAAATTTAAAATAGGTTAACTCTGATTTATCAATGCCATTTAAAATGCGCCATTTTACCTCGCGCTTTGCCGCATGCCGCTGATATTGCAGCCAACTATAGGTAAGTAAGGCTGGTGCAAAAAGGGCTGCTAAAAGAAATATGCTAATGAGTTTTCTGCGCATTAATTCTTCAAAGGTTACTCAATTTAGGTAAACCAAGCATTTTTAGCGTTTCAGGTTTTTTTCATATAAGGCGATCCATTCTTGGGCAGACATGCGTTTTATCAATTCTGCGAGTAAATCAAAAGGTATGAGTTCAGGTTTTTTAAAGCGGATGCAACTTTTGCCCATATCCAATTTGGTTTTTACATGCTTTGGGTATTCTGAAACAAACCAATCATGCAAGGTCGGATTTGCATAAATGCCCATGTGATAGAACGCTATAAAGTTCTTCTGTGACGCGATGCTCAAAAAAGGTAAGGGTAGTTTGGGGTCGCAGTGGTAACCAGCGGGATAAAGCTCGTGGGGTACAACATACCCAATCATACCATAACTAATGGTTTCACTAAAACCTTTTGGTAGGTTGTTTAGGATGGTTTGCCTGAGTTTATGCATAGCCTCCTGTCGTTCTTCTGGCAGTTGGTTGAGGTATTCTTGTGGTGTTGTAGCGTTGTATTGCATACCGTTAAGGCGTTTTTAGTAAAGATTCGGGATTTGGCTTTAATGCAAGGCGCAAGCTTAAAAGTGCCAGCCCTAGAGTAACGGGTGTAGCGATAAGTTTCTCAGTTAATGATTCTGCAAAGAGGTTGCCAAGTGTATTTAGTGCAAACACCCCAAACATCAGCCACAAGCCAATTCTACCTGATTTAGATGCTGGCCTCTTGGCGCGAAACCAAACAAGCAAAATAAATGAGAAGTTGAGCAATAGGCTTGCAATTTCATAGGGTAGAACGGCTTCGTAATTCGGGAATTTTCCGCCCCAAACTACGGTATAAGGAATAACCTTAACAAGTACTAATACGTGAAATACCACAATGGCACTTAAAATAATTTTAAGTAGCTGCACCGTGGTTTTTCGGCTGATGCTTTTCATCGTATCAATTAAAGATTCAACCAGCGTACAAGATCACCTTTTTCAAGACCCAGTTTATCGCTTAAACCACCTTTAACTTCTAGAACGTATTGCGCCGGACCGTCACTTGGTAAGCTGCGTGTGTTTAATGGTTCTGCATTTTTCTGAATACTGACAATGCGCTGCTTATCATCTACATAGATAATGTCTAAAGAAACGTACGTGTTTTTCATCCAAAAGCTGCGCATTTGCATATCACCCATAAAAAAGAGCATGCTCATGGTTTCATCCATGCTTTTGCGGTACATCATCCCATATTCTATGGCGCTTTGGGTATTGGCAAATTCTACGTCCAAGTGCATAAGTGTATCACCTTGCGCTTTCAGCAACCACAGGTCACCATCCTTCCTAAATTTCGGACCGTTATCTTCTTCAGTTGTGGTTTTTACTTTGTTAGATTGCTTTTTGTTTTGGCACGAACCCATACCTGAAAACGCTATAAATGCTATAAAAACGCCCACTAAAAGCAAGGGGCTGTATCTACGAATGTTTTGCATCTGTATCTGAAATTTTTGCGGTAAACATAAAATACAAACCTACTAGCACCAAAGGAATGCTCAGCCATTGCCCCATGTTAAAGTTCATGGCGGCCTCAAAATCTACCTGATTAGCCTTTAAAAACTCAACCACAAAGCGAAATCCGAAAACCGTAACCAAGAAAGTGCCAAATAAAAAGCCTTGATATTGGCTTCGATTTGATTGCCAGTAAAGGAGGTAGAGCAACACAAAAACAACGAGGTAAGCCAGCGCTTCTATGAGTTGAGTGGGGTAGCGTGGGATGCCTAAAACGGCTATTGAAACCGTTGGTGCTGGTGTAGCCGCTAACAATTGTGCTTCTGTAGCTGCTAAAACTATTAGGTTTTGATCATCAGCTTTTTGGTTGTTTAAGAGTGAAGCAATGTAACGTTCTGTAAATGCTTGGGCCACTTCTGGGTCATGCCCATCAATAAAGGATAAAACCATTTCATAGCGTGGATAAACTAGGCTGTCTGTTTGTAAAGTGCTATGCATTGGTTTAAATGCTACTTCCGTGATGCGGTCGCCATAAGCACTCATCACAGATTCACGTACAGGATTTAGATATACTGTTTCTATAGCCGAGTTAGCGGGTTTGCCGTAAATCTCGCTATTCATCATATTTCCTGTTCTAATAAATACCGCTGCCAATGCCACAACAATAACGATGCGGTCTAAAATCCATAGGGGAGATTTCTTCGTAATTTTTTTAGAGAATATGATCAATGCAATGATGATGGCAATGGCTGCACCATGACTGGCAAGACCACCTTCCCAAACGGCTAATATTTTTTCTGGATGTGATTTATAATAATCCCATTCGTAAAAGAAAACATGACCAAAGCGTGCACCCAGCACTGTGCCGAGAACCATGTAGGTTACCAAACTATCTAGCCACTGGTCTGGCGCCTTATCATTAGCAAGTATTTTTTTGATGATAAAATATCCTGCAAAAAAACCGCCTGCAAAAAGTAAGCTGTAATAACGTAGCGTAAAGCTGCCGATATCTAGCCCTAAACCCTGATCCCAAGAGATGGTTAAAAATGATAACATAGTATTCTTGTTAAAGCGGGCGCAAGATAGTTTATTAGGTAACCTTTATGGCTATTTATACCAATTTGGTAAGTGTTAGTAATTGCCAAAAGGTATGGTCATTCCCAGCCATGGCAGAGCTATGGCTTCGCCAATACCAACGGGAATCACAAGGCCATAGTCTATGCCAACTTTGCCAGCAAAAGAACGTCCGCCAATAGAAACGAGGCTCAGTTCAACTTCAGAAGGAAATAAATAATTTTCTGTAATCAGGTAAGTTTTGCGGCTCACGCGCAGCATACCACTCAGCGTAACCACAGGTGCGGAATTCCAATCGCCATCTATCATGCCATAGCCTAAAGAAAGGCTGAGGTTGCTGTTTCTGTTGCCAACGGTAAAAGAGCCAAATGCGATACCAAAAGTAGTGTTGTCATCCCCCAAAATTCCGCCTAATAAAGCACCTGCACCAATATTTAGCTTGTCTTTAACAATGGGTACAGAAACTTTGGGCACAACCCAAACAGGTGTAGGGGCACCAGCAAAGAGAAATAACGGCACAGTGCCAAGGCTCGCGCTGAAATAGTCTGTAAAGCCATAAGATACCTGGTTAAATAGAACCCATACATTTTGGTAATATCCTTCACCTTTTTTTAAGCCGTAACCATTGGGGCCAAAATAGTATCGGGTACTTTGGAGGTTGTATTCGTAGTAAATACCTTCTTTGCTAACTTCCTTTTCATTGATATCTTTTATGGTTTGAATGTCTCGCCATTTAAGGGTGATTTCACCTAAATTTTGAGTGCGTAGTTTTATAAGCGCATCATCTTCGTACACTAAGTAGCCGAGGTACTGTTTGCCAGATTTGAGATCTACAACAACGTATCTCTCTTCTTGTGTGGTATCTTGTAGGGTTGGCACATATTGCGCATAGGTGAAATTACTTAGCACAAGTGCTACAGCAAATAGTATGGTTTTACACAATTTCATGACGATAATTTTTTTTGCTTGGATGCATACCAAGATACTGGCAATTATTTCAATAGTTACCTATTAATTGTCAGCTTTCTTACTTGATTCGCTTTTTCTTTTCTATGCTGGTATAAAGGTTAGAGATTAGCAAGCATTTCGGAATGGTTACAAAACCTAACCCGATCTAAAGCAAGATTTATTCTCTAAAAGCCCCTCTATTTCTTGAGAGACATTTTGACAAACTTTGATTAATGAAGTGAATCTCTTCTAAGAAATTAACCCCGGTTGCTCTCCAATCCCGTTAGTTTTCAGGAGAAGAGGGGATGGGGTGAGGTTGATAACCAAAGTTCCAGTACCCTGAATAAATACAAGAAATGCCCCTTAGTGCCTACCAAGCTAAATGCATGGGGTGGATTTGCCGAAGCTTGCGAAGGCTAAAGACGGGGTGGTTCGTAAGAAACAAAAAAGCCCACGGTTTAAACCACGGGCTAATCTCAATTATGCTTTAATCGCAGGCTTACTCTACCCAGTCTGCAATAAACAGGTTGGTGGCGCGTGTACCGCCATTAACGCGGTTGCTGCTAAAGATCAATTTTTTACCATCCGGGCTAAACATAGGGAAGGCATCAAAAACACCATCTTCTGTAATCTGTTCCAATCCGGTACCATCAAGGTTGATCATGTACAAGTTGAAAGGATAACCCATTTCATTGGCGTGGTTACTGCTAAAGATGATCTTTTCGCCACTGGGGTGGAAGAAGGGCGCCCAGTTGGCCTGGCCAAGGTTGGTGATCTGGCGCAGGTCGCTGCCATCTACATTACATACGTACAATTCCATGTCGGTTGGTTTAACCAAACCTTCTGCCAACAAGGCTTTGTACTCAGCTATTTCTTCTTCTGTTTTGGGGCGCGATGAACGGAAGATCAGCTTGGTGCCATCAGGTGAAAAGAATGCACCACCATCATAACCCAAATCAAAAGTGATCTGCTTTACATCGCTACCGTCTATGTTCATGGTGTACAACTCTAAGTCGCCACTGCGCAGGCTGGTAAATACAATTTTATCGCCCAGCGGACTAACCGTTGCTTCGGCATCATAACCCGGCTCATTGGTCAGGGTGTCAATGATCTCGCCTTTCAGGTTGGCCACAAAAATGTCGAAGTCGGGGTAAATGGGCCATACGTATGCGCCATCTTCGCGCTTGGCTGGTTCTGGCGGACAGTTTTCATCGCCTAAATGCGTAGAACCATAAACGATCGATGTGTCTCCTGGTAAGAAATAAGAACAGGTTGTGCGGCCTTTGCCGGTGCTCAACAACATGGGAACCTGCTCTTGTAAATTATCTTCTGCCCAGTTGAAGTAAAAGATCTGGTCGCAGTTCAGGCCCCAATCCGGGTTGTTGCTCTGGAAAACCAGTTTTGTATTATCAAAGCTGAAGTACGCCTCGGCATTATCGCCACCAAAGGTTAACTGGCGTATGTTGGCCAAATGTTTTTCACTGGCGTAGTGCAGTTCACTTTTCTTGGTTTCGCCACTCCAGCCATCGGTGTTTTCGGCATTTTCTTCTCCTTCTTTGTTTCCGCCACCGCAAGCAATTAAAGCTGTTGCAGCAAGTGCGAAAAGGACAATCTTGTACTTAAACATGTTGTTTAGAATGATTTTAAATGGGGCGCAAAAATAATTGGGATATCAATACAAGCCAATGAAGTCTGTTATTTAGAATCCGGATGTTTTTTTTGGTTTCTGGGCACCGGGTCATAGCCATGTCCACCCCAGGGATGGCAGGTGCTCAGCCGTTTAAAACCCATCAGGCTTCCTTTAAACGGGCCCCATTCTTTAATGGCTTCTTGCATGTACTCACTGCAGGTAGGGGTGTAGCGGCAACTGGGTGGGGTTAGGGGCGAAATGAGATAGCGGTAGATCCAAACCAGCAACAAAAGTGGTAATGATAGGAGATAGGTTAGTGCTTTCCAGATCTTGGTCATGATTAATGTTAATAATATTGTTCAACATCTAATTAAACCCTTCCGTCTCGTCCTTCGCAAGCTCCGGAATCGCCACCTTCCCTTATCAAAGGGAAGGATCTCTCACATTCAAGAAATTCAGTTTCTAAATAGATCTTATATCTCTGGGAAACTCGGTGTAAACTCTGTGTCACTCTGTGGTCAAAAAAAACCTAATTCTCAACGGAATACGTGGTACCGTCTTTCCCATCCTTCAACACAATGCCGGCTGCGGCAAGGTCGTCTCTGATCTTATCGCTCAATGCCCAGTTTTTGTCATTACGGGCACGCATGCGTAGTTCAATCAACACCTGCATGGCAGCGTCTAGCTTATCTGAGCTTTGGCTTTCTGTAACCTGCGTAAGGCCAAGCACATCAAACACAAAAGCATGCATGGTTTGGCGCATGATCTCCAGATCAGCTTTGCGCATACTGGCTTTGCCATCGGCTACAGCGTTGATGAATTTTACCGCTTCAAATAACTGGGCGATAAGAATAGGCGAGTTGAAATCATCATTCATGGCCGCGTAGCATTTTTGCCGCCATTCGGCCACATTGAACTGTGCTGTTTCTCCTGTTGGAATTATCTGGTTAAGTTTGCTTATAGCATCCATCAACCTGAAAAAGCCTTTTTCTGCCGCCAGCAAAGCGTCATTGCTAAAGTCTAGCACACTTGTATAATGGGCTTGCATCATAAAAAAGCGCACCACGCTGGGGTGAAAGCCTTTACTTAAAATGGAATTATTTCCGCTAAACAGCTCGCCCGGCAAAATGGTGTTGCCCGTGCTCTTGCTCATGCGTTTGCCGTTAAGTGTAAGCATGTTGCCATGCAACCAGTACTTAACAGCATGTTTACCATTGGCGGCATGGTTCTGTGCAATCTCGCATTCGTGGTGCGGGAATTTTAAGTCCATGCCACCACCGTGAATATCAAACTCTTCACCCAGGTATTTGGTACTCATAACTGAGCATTCTAAATGCCAACCGGGGAAGCCAATGCTCCAAGGGCTGGGCCAGCGCATGATGTGTTCAGGTGAGGCCTTTTTCCATAAGGCAAAATCCAGCGGACTGCGTTTTTCGCTCTGGCCGTCAAGCGCGCGCGTACCACTAATTAGCTCATCAATATTGCGGCCACTTAAAATGCCATAGTCACCCGATTTGTTGTATTTGGGTACATCAAAGTATACGCTGCCATTTACCTCATAGGCCAAACCTTTATCAATGATTTCTTTGATCATTTCTATTTGCTCTATGATGTGCCCGGTAGCTGTTGGCTCTATACTTGGCGGAAGCGCATTGAAAAGTTGCATCACATTATGGAAACCAACGGTGTATTGCTGTACGATCTCCATGGGTTCTAGCTGCTGTAAGCGCGCCTTTTTGGCGATCTTGTCTTCGCCTTCATCAGCATCATTCTCGAGGTGGCCGGCATCGGTAATGTTGCGTACATAGCGCACTTTGTAGCCCAGATGACTTAAATAGCGATAAATCAGGTCAAATGAAATGAAGGTACGGCAGTTACCCAAATGCACATCGCTGTAAACGGTTGGGCCACAAACATACATGCCCACAAACGGTGCATTTATAGGTTTAAATTCTTCCTTTTTACCGCTTAGTGAATTGGAGAGTGTTATGGTGTTTTCTTCGTAAAGACTCATTTTTACTGTTTGAGGTTTGAGGTTCGAAGTTTATATCAGAAAAAAGTCCAAGTCAAAACCTTAAACTTCAAACCTCAAACTTCGAACTTAAAAGCCTATGCGTCAAACTGTGTGCGCATGTTGATATAATCTAAAAACTCGCGTTTTTTTTCTTCGGCCTTAAAAGCGCCACCAAATTCTGCCGTTACAGTGCTGCTATCAATATCGCGTATACCGCGGCTGTTAACGCACAGGTGCTTTGCATCTATTACGCAGGCAACATCTTCTGTGCCCAAAGCTTCTTGCAAGGCTTTTACAACTTGCTTTGTCATGCGCTCTTGCACTTGCGGACGCTTGGCATAAAAGTCTACGATGCGGTTCATTTTGCTTAAACCGATTACGGTGCCATTGCTAATGTAGGCCACATGAGCACGACCAACTATGGGTAAAAAATGGTGTTCGCACGTGCTGTAAACCACAATGTTTTTTTCAACCAACATTTCTCCGTAGCGATACAGATTTTTGAACGTACTCATATTTGGTTTACGCTCCGGATTTAGGCCACCAAAGGTTTCTTTAACGTACATTTTGGCAACGCGTTTTGGGGTACCGCGTAGGCTATCGTCTTCTAAATCCAGACCAAGCGTTTCCATAATGCCTTTTATGTGGGCTTGGATAATCTCTATCTTTTTATCGTCTGATTGCGCAAAGGCATCGTTTCGCAATGGTGTTTCTGTGCTAAAACTTTCATGGTTTTCACCAATGGCATCCTCTAAATCTGAGGGGTTTATGTGTGATTTTGACTCTTTCATGCGTTGCTAACTATGGTAATTCTGTAGCGCTCTTAAAAGCGCGGCAAAGGTAACGCTTTGTTAAAAGGCTGGCGGCTTTTTTCTTTTTATAAACACCATCAACGAACCTTATTGCCCGGTACTTTTTGTCCGCCTTGATACAGAATTAATGAAACTATTTGTCCATCTTCATCTTCTACAAATTCAATTTCAGCCTCAACAACCGTTAAGAAAAAATGTAGTTGGTCTTGCGCAGAAAGTGTAAAAGCTGGTTGCCCGGTGGCTTGTCCTATCAAATTGCCGTTTTCTACGCTAATTTCCATCATAAAATTTGGGGCAAGTTGATAGGTGCCCGTGAGGCGCTCTAGCTGAGCAATGGGCAATTGAACGGCTATTTTTTCTTCTATTTTACGATTTGTACGCTTTGCCGTACTAAGTTCACCGCGATTCTTGGTAATTACACTACCAATGCGGTTCATATTGTTGCGCTCAAAAATGAGTTGGGTGAAACTGTCTTTAAAATAGAATTTGTCCTTTTCATAAGGATAGATTTCTGTTTTAGATCCCCCAGTACGGTGGCTGTAAAGCTGATTTTTATCTCTGGTTATCGTTCTGGTGCTTCCATCCTCAAACGCATAAATGCCAACGTATTCGTCTAATTCTGTATCTGTTAGTACAATGGTTTCTGGCTCTGTATAGGGCTTGCCAATAGCTAGTGCCGCAATGCGCGTAGAAAATTCATAAGGTGAATTGCAGCTGCAATTGGTTAGAATGATGGTGTAAAGGTCTTCTTGGGGCAGATAAATGCCATTGCTGCTGTAGCCAAAAATGCCGCCACTATGCTCTATGGTTGGGCTACCATTTATTTCATTCACCATAAAGCCGTAACCGTAGTTGGTAGGTTCTCCATTTGCTAATGTGTAATTGGTCCACGCTTTTTTAAGGCTTTCTGCGCTAATCAGTTTATTTGCTTTAAGCGCTTCCATCCAAATGGCCATATCGCCCACAGTACTCATGATGGCACCTGCCGCGTAGGGATGAGACATGCTCAAAAACTCAGCGTTGTCAAAAAAGCCATTTGGGGCGCGGTCATATCCAGCTGCACGATTCATGATTAATTCTTTGCGACTACCAAAACGCGTATTGCGCATGCCTAGTGGGGTAAAAATTTTCTCTTGTAAAAATTCGGCATAAGGCATTCCGGAAACCTTTTCTATGATAGCACCCAGCAGAAAATAGCCTGAATTGTTATAAGCCCATTGTGTGCCGGGTTCAAACTGCATGGGTTCATTCTTAAAAACATCAATCATTTCATCCACTGATTTTTCCAATCGCCAAATGGCCGCCCACGTAGCCATATCGGTATAGCTCTGTATGCCGCTGGTATGATTTAATAAGTGATGAATTGTTATTGTGTATCCCATCATGGGGTAATCAGGCAAGTGTTTGGTGATTTCATCCTCTATATTGAGCTTGCCTTCTTCTGCCAACATGAGAACCGCCACTGCTGTAAATTGCTTGGTAATGCTGCCAATTTCAAAAAGGTGTTGTGTAGAAAGATCAACATTTAGCTCAATACTAGCCTTACCCACGGCATTGCTGTAAATGGTTTTACCGCCTTTTGTAATTAAAATTGCTGCGCCAGCACCTTCTGCTGCATACTTTTCTACCATCATATCGTCTATTTGCGATACAATGTTTTTAGGTAGTTGGCCAAACGCGTTTGCTGTAAATATGGCGACAAAGACGCTTAAGAGGTACGCTCTCATCGGGTTTGTTTTTGTGTTCGGTTCAAAAATAAGCAAAGCACTAATCCGCAAAAAAACTATCATCAAATCCAACCAGATATACTTTTTCTTGCGCACGGGTAATGGCCGTGTACAGCCAGCGCAGGTATTCTATATCAACGGTTCCATCTGGCAGCCAACTTTGTTCAATAATCACCGTTGGCCATTGTCCGCCCTGCGCTTTATGGCAAGTAACCACATGGGCAAACTTTACCTGCAGCGCGTTATAATAGGGGTTATTCATCACAGCTTCAATGCGGTTTTTGCGGTTGCCGATATGGGCATACTCGGCTTCAACGTGCTCAAAAAGCTGTTTTTGCTGGTTGTAGGATAGGGCAGGAGCATCTGCTTGCAGCGTGTTTAGCAACAAGGTTACATCTATTGGTTCTTCTTCAGGATAGTCAAGTAGGCTAACTGTAGCCTCCACAAAATCAAAACCAAAGTGTTGTTCGCGGTTGCGGATGCTTAACACCTCAAGTGTATCGCCATTGGCAATAAAGCCCACTTTACTTTTTTGGGGTAGCCAGAAGTAGTTGTTTTTAACCACCATGACTTGATCGCCCGCAGCAATAAGGTCTTCTTTAAATTGAATACGCGCGCGGATGTCTAAATTATACTTGTTAGCGCGGTTGTTGCTGCGTACAATCATTATCCCATTTTCTTTGGTGCTATCACTAAAGTTTGATTGAAAAACTTCCTCCATTTCCCAACCATCTGTTAAGCGGATAACATCTGCTGCAAGTTCTATCTGTGGTTTTGCGGCTTCATTTTTACTAATGAGCTCCCGTATTTGCGTAGCATTTTTTAAGACGATTGATGTTTGTGCTTGCCTAATGACTTGTGTGAGGTGGTGTGTAACTAAATTAAGGCCATAAGTGTTCTCTAATTCTTTTGGGGTTAATGCCGGACTAAGACTTAAACCAACAGGCGGAAGCTGGGCAAGATCACCTATAAACAACAATTTACAGCGGTGGCCTAATTGTACAAATTGAACCAAATCTTCCAGTAAACTGCGTCCGCCAAAAGCGGCATTGTCATTGCCTTTATCGCCAATCATACTGGCTTCGTCTACAACATATAAAGTGTGTTTGCTCGTGTTTGGGCGAAGGGTAAATCCAGCCAAACCACCTTTACTTTTAGCCATGTAAATATGCCTATGAATGGTGCTGGCATATATGCCACTGCGCTGTGAAAGAACTTTGCCAGCCCTGCCCGTAGGCGCCAACAGCACGATGTTGCCTTTGAGTTCGCGGTAAGTTTCTACCACACTGCGAACCACGGTAGTTTTACCCGTACCGGCATAGCCAGTTAGTAAGAAGCAATCATGGTTGCGACTAAAAATAAAGTGTGCCAGCTTTTCAAAGAATTCCCGCTGCTCGGGGTTTGCTGTAAAGGGAAAGTGGCGCAATAAATAACCTTCTAATTCTTGTGAATTCATTGGGGGTAAAATTAGCGCGTTGATAACGGTTATTTCAAATTGGCAATTCGCAATTAATTGTAGATTTGTCGCTCATCAGAAAAATTATCTGTACACGTAATGAAATTTAAAACTATCCATTTCGTGAATGTAGCGTTAATCTTTATCGCTGCATTTTTAGCTTTCAAGATTTACCGGGTAATTATGGAACCCATAGAATTTGAACGTTTAAAGCTCAAGCACATGTGTGCCGTTACTGAGCGTTTAGAGCAAATACGCGAGGCAGAGTTAGCCTATAAGCAAGAATATGGCTCATTTACCGGCGATTGGAATACGCTAATATCTTTTGTAGATACGGGCAAGGTTACCATTTATGAGCGTAAAGATTCTTCGTTTATGTATTATGATAAGCGCTTTCAACAAGACATGAGCAAAGATACCGTTATTGTACGCGTAATTGGTTATGAAAATGTGCTTACGCGTTTTGGCGAGGGTTTTGAAGGCGAAATGCTGCGCACGGTACCCTTAACAGACGGTACAGAATTTAACCTCGGTGCAGGTAAGATAGAACGTAATGGCGTAACAGTTCCCGTTTTTGAAGCGAGTGTAAGCGATGTTGATATGCTCAGCACCCTTAAATCTCGTTTCAATCAATACATTGATAAAAACCATGTTTATCAAGTAGGGTCATTAACCGAAGCAACGATTAGTGGAAACTACGAAAACACTAAATGCAAAGACGGAGTTAATTGATCCGTCTATAGCAAACGTAAATCCAGAACAATGTAACTTGTCCATCCTCTTTCAAAAGGATGGACTTGTTTTTTCTGTGCTTAGGAATGGTTTGGATAAATACATTGTTTTAGGCGAGTATGTGTCTAATGCAACCACACCAGACTATCCCGCTCTGTTTGCTTTTAAAAATCAACTTCAGGGTAACTTTGCTGCGGTACAACTTGGCTTTTTTACCCCAAAATTTACCTTGGTACCATTATCCCTTTTTAACACTCAAGATTTAGCAACCTATGCCAAGTTTCAGTTTACTACTGCTGCTGATGAGGTTTTGCGCGTAGATGAGTTAACGACCCACGGCTTGGCCATTGTTTATGCATTGCCGGCCACATTAGCGAAATTCTGTGATGATTTATTTGGCAAACACGTGCTGCGGCACGCTGCCTACTTTTCAATTTGTCACTATTTAAATCAATACAAAAACAAACCCGGAGAACATTTGCACGCAAATATCTGGAGAAACCAAGTTGACGTAACGGTAGTAAAAAATGGCAAATTGATATTGAGTAACGGGTACGCTTTTGAAACGGATGAAGATGTACTCTACTTTTTACTTAATATTTACGAGCAGCTGGCATTAAACCCAGAAACTGTACCGTTAAAACTATCTGGTGAAATTGCAAAAGATACCAAGCGCTGGCAGCTTTTACAGCAATACATTCGGTTTGTTGAACTAGAAAAGCGCCCCCCATTAAATTACAGCCATGAATTTAAAGATATACCTGAACATGCTTATAACCGTGTTTTTCAAGCCGCACTATGCGTATAATTAGCGGCAAGTATAAAGGCAAGCAACTGCTTGCGCCTCGCAATCTTCCCGTTAGGCCCACAACAGATTTTGCCAAAGAAGCACTGTTTAACGTTTTACAAAATCATTTTGACCTCTCGCAATGCAATGTCTTAGACCTGTATGCAGGTACAGGTAATTTAAGCTATGAGTTTGCCTCACGGGGTGTGCAACAAGTTACCGCCATAGATGCTTACGCTTTGTGTATTAAGTTCATAAAGCAAACCGCAGAAAAGCTTGATTTTAGCAGTATTACTGCCATTAAAGCAGATGCGGTGAAGTTTGTACAAAGGGCCTATCAAACGTGGGATATCATTGTTGCAGACCCGCCCTATGACTACAAGGATTACGATGATTTGATTGAAACTGTGCTCAGCAAGAAACTGTTAAATGAAGATGGCCTACTGGTTATTGAGCATGGTAAGTTTGTTTCTTTTGCAGAACACCCTCATTTGTTTGATGAGCGCAAATATGGCAACGTGCACTTTAGTTTCTTTCAGTCTGAAGTTACGGAAGAAGCATAAACCGCTTATTCATCACCAAACAGCGCAACGTATATTTCTTCTCCCTTACGCCAAGACGCACGCAACATTCCAGGTGTATTAAATGGCATGGTTATGTTGCCGTAGCGGTCAAGTGCAATAAGACCGCCAGCCGCCCCCTGTTGTGCTAGCACACCATGAATTATGCTGTCTGCGGCTGCAGATACCAATTCGTTATGATATTTCATGCGGGCGATAACATCATAAGCCACGGCATTCTTTATAAAATACTCACCATGTCCGGTGCAGCTTACACCGGCAAAATCATTGTTGGCATACGTACCTGCACCAATAATTGGGCTATCACCTATGCGGCCCCATTGTTTATGCATCATACCGCCGGTGCTCGTACCAGCCGCAATATTGCCGTAGGCGTCAAGCGCCACGCAGCCAACAGTGCCCATTTTTAATCCTTGTAAATATGCATTGCGTTTGGTCCAAGCCTCATCAGTAAAATAATAACGTTGATCAACGCGAACAACCTGCATTTTATCCGCAAATAATTCGGCACCCATGCCGCTAAGCATTACGTGTTTTGTGCTGTCTTTTACCAGTTTAGCGAGGCTAATAGGGTTCTTTACCCCGGTAACGCCCGCCACTGCTCCAGCGGCCAAAGTTTCTCCATCCATGATAGAAGCATCATTTTCTACCGTGCCATTGGCATTGTAAACAGATCCTTTTCCCGCATTAAACAGCGGATGATCTTCCATATAAATTATGGTGGCTTCTACAGCTTCTAATGCCGTTCCGCCATTTTCTAAAAGTGTGCGGCCAATGGTAAGTGCCTCTTCTAAAGCCAGGCGATAAGCCTCTTCTTCATCGGGTGTATACCGCCCCGGCACAATGGTACCTGCACCGCCATGAATTACCAAAGCAGGCATAATGCGCGTTTGTTCTGAAGGAGATGTGGTTGCATTGCGATTTTCTTCATCCGCTGAACAGCCGGCAAAAAGGAATAATAAGGCAATGATTAATGGCTTCATGTAAACATCTTTTTTGTGAACAACTAAAGTAGCAAAGCAATTAAAAGAGGCGTGCTACATTTGAGTGCTATGAAAAAGAAAGAAGTTGTTTTGGTATTGGGAAGTGGGGGCGCGCGTGGTTTGGCACATATCGGTGTTATAGAAGCCCTGCACCAACGCGGTTATAAAATTGTAGAGATTGTTGGTTGTAGCATTGGGGCTGTAGTTGGTGGTATTTATGCCGCTGGATTTCTAGATGATTTTAAGAAGTGGATTTGCAATTTAGACACTTTTGGGGTGTATAATTTGATGGATTTTACCCTGACTACGCAGGGGTTCATTAAAGGTGAAAAGGTTTTTAATGAAATTAAAAAGTTTGTTAATTCTAAGCCGATAGAAGCGCTAAATATCCCCTTTAAAGCGGTTGCGGTGGATGTGCATGGGCAGAAGATGCACGTGTTTAAACAAGGTGATTTGTTTACTGCAATTCGTGCTTCTGTGGCCATGCCTAGTGTACTCACACCAGTTTTTATTGAAAATATGGAGCTTGTTGATGGGGGCGTGATGAACCCATTGCCGCTTGATTTGGTTGAGCAAGGTGCAGGTCGCTTGGTTGTAGCCGTTGATTTAAATCATACAGGAACTTATGTGCCCATTGGTAAACCTGCAAAAGCACGGCAAAAAGAACTTGATCTTGAAGCTAGTAAATGGCTTAGCCGGGTGAATAAACTGTTTAGTGATTTTATCGGACCAAATGCCGGCAAACGAAAAAAACACAACTACTTTGAATTAATCACGCTGTCATTTACCCTTATGCAAAATCGATTAACAGAAATGATGACATCAACGTATACACCAGATGTTTTGGTGCAGGTACCTAAGCGTGCTGCTGATACATTTGAGTTTTTTAAAGCACATGAGCTTATTGCCTATGGCCGCGTGCAAGCCGAAAAACTTTTAGAAGATTTAGAAAAAAAGCAAACTGAAAATCATGGGTGATAAAGACCAGTATTTAACAGAAGTTACCTCGCAAAACGAGATTATTCAAAGGTTTGAGGCCTTGCAGGCTAACGCCCCAAAAATGCGTATATCAACGGTTAAACAGCGAAAAAAGCTGCTTTCAGTATTGTTGAAAAACGTGCTTAAATATCGCCATGAAATTACCCAAGCGCTAAAAGATGACTATAACCGAAGCAGCATAGAAACCGAGCTGGCCGATACATGGGTGGTGGTTAAGGAAATAAAATTCGCCTTGAAACACTTGAATGCATGGCTAGCACCAGAACGAGTGCCCACACCGTTGCCTTTTGTGGGCTCGTCTTCGGCCATACATTATGAAAGCAAAGGCGTTGTGTTGATTATATCGCCATGGAATTTTCCATTTAACCTCAGTTTTGCACCATTAGTATCGGCTATTGCTGGCGGAAATACAGTGCTGCTTAAACCAAGTGAATATACACCGCATGCCACTCGGGTGATTTCTAAAATTGTCTCAGAAACCTTTCCTGAGGATGTTGTGGCTATGGCGTTTGGTGGCGCAGAGGTTGCCGAGTCTCTGTTAAAGCTCCCCTTTAACCATATCTTTTTTACTGGCAGCCCAAGAGTGGGTAAATTAGTCATGAAAGCTGCTGCTGCGCACTTGGCATCTGTTACGCTAGAGCTTGGCGGCAAAACACCCACAATTATTGATGCAAACGTTAATCTTTCGGCTACCGCAAAACAAGTGGCTTACAGCAAGTTTAGTAACAAGGGGCAGGTTTGCATCGCTACAGATTATGTTTACGTACACAAGTCTATAGAAGCAGATTTTTATACCGCACTTAAACAAGCAATACAGGAATTATACCCTGATATGCGCGACTATCCACGATTGGTAAATATTGGCCACACCAAACGCGTAGCGGCACTTATAGATGATGCCCGCCAAAAGGGGGCAAAAGTTGAAACGACAATCGACCTTAATGTTGAAGAGCGTTTTATTGCACCTGTGGTGCTTAGCGGCATTACAGATGATATGCATGTTGCGCAAGAAGAACTCTTTGGGCCTATTTTACCGGTAAAAACATTTGACGAGATATCCGCTTTGGCACCCGAAATTAACCGGGGCGGTAAACCACTGGCGATGTACATTTTTACAAATAAAAAAGCGCATGCAGAGTACTTAATCAACAATATACCCGCCGGGGCTGCTTTGGTGAATGAAACTTTTATTCATCATTTTAACAGCTATTTGCCCTTTGGCGGCATCAATGGCAGCGGACTAGGTAAAAGCCACGGGCATTACGGTTTTTTGGAGTTTGTTAACGCGAAATCTGTTGTAAGGCATTGGTTGCCTTGGCGGCCTTCTAGCTTGTTATTGCCACCTTACACGCGCTTTACCCAATTTGTTGTTAATCTTCTCATAAAATATTTTTAAAAAAATCACGCCTGTTTTAAACTTTTATGGTTGATGGTGGTTCTACTCTACATTAACACAAAATATGAGTTTAATCACACTTGGGGGCAACCCCATAAATACAGCGGGAGTTTTACCAAATATTGGGAGCAAGGCGGCAGGCTTTTCTGTAACTGATGCTGACCTTAACGACATTACGCTTAACGATTTTAGCGGTAAGCGGGTAGTGCTTAACATTTTTCCGAGTATCAATACTGGTGTATGTGCGGCTAGTGTAAGAGAATTTAATAAGCGTGCCGCAGCGCTAAACAATACCGTTGTTATTTGTTTGAGTAGAGATTTGCCTTTTGCGCATAAAGGCTTTTGTGCAGCAGAAGGAATAGATCATGTGATTAGTGCATCATCTTATAAGAACAACAGCTTTAGCGACAATTATCCCGTTTTAATTCTTGACGGCAAATTTGAAGGTCTTTTTAGCCGTGCCGTAATTGTTATTGACGAAAACGGCATTGTAAAATATACAGAACAAGTACCCGAAATAGGGCAGGAGCCTGACTATGACAAAGCCATAGCAGCGCTGGCATAATTTTCTTTTCATGGCGGTTTAGGTAGAAGCGATCGTTTGGATTTATCCAGCGGTCGCTTTTTTTTTGTGGAAGTTGATAGCGGTTAATGAGGAGAAATGCCTAGAGTGGAACTTCATTCTTCCCAACAGACGTGCTGCTAAGAACAACACGTAAGATTTTTTGAAAATTCTGTTTTAGAATCTGAGATTTTAGCAGGGGCTTCTAGCGAGCGGGTTAACCAGAAAAACTCAGCGCATTAATTGGCGATAAAGTTCAAGAAATCTTTAATTCTCTGTTGTTTGTCAAAATGGGAACGTACCCTTTGTTTTCCGTTTTCGCCTAAAGTTTTTCTGAGTGCCTCATCTTTAATAAGCATTTCAACTTTATCAGCAAATGCATCTACATCAGGATATGCAACCAGAAAGCCCGTTTCTGCATCGTTTACAATTTCAGGATTACTTGATTTGTTAAAGGCCACTACTGGGCAACCTGTAAGCATGGCTTCTACCAAAACAAAGCCAAAACCTTCCCATGCAGAAGAAAGTAAAAACACATCAATGGCATTCATAAACGCGTTCATCTCCGCCACAAAGCCTAAAAGAAAAACATGATTTGTGAGGTTATGCGTCTTTATAGTTGCTTCAAGGTCTTCTTTTAATGCGCCATCACCAGCAATATAAAGTTGAAAATCAACATTGCGATCTTTTAAAATCTTCGCCACCGCAATAAGTAAATCTTGCCCTTTTTGTTTAGTAAGCCTGCCTGCGTTACCAAGTATAACGGTATTCGGTTTTTTATGTGGTAAGGGATAAACTTGTTGTGTAGTGAGACTTATGCTAGTATCAATACCATGATAGATTACGCCAACTTTAGCACCAATGTTATTCTCGCTGATATGGGTAAACATTTGGCGCTTGGTCTCTTCAGAATTGGCTACGATATGCGTTAGATACTTGCTAAAAATGAGGCGGTTAACTATGCTGTTTTTTATGGGTACGGCCAATCCGCGTAAGTAAACCACACGACTGATATTTGCCTTTTTGGAGGCAAAGGCGCATATTTTAATGTCTTCGGAAGTGGTTGCAATAACGGTGTCTACACCATGCGTTTTTAGTGCTTTGGCTACTTTACGCACCGCAAAAGGATTTAAAAACGACAGGTTACCAGCTGTTACAGAAAGTGTAATTAAACCTGCATCTTGTGCTTTTTTATGCAGTGGCGATTTTGGTTTACACGCTAAAATAACATCTACACCAACCTGTTTAAAATACAAAGCATACTCCAGATGCAGCTTTTCACCACCGCCCCAAAAAGGTGTGCTATTAAAGAAGCATACTTTGTTCAAGGCATTATGCTTTAGTAGCTTTAGACATTTGAATTTGTTTCACCTTTAAAGAGCGCATAAAAACACTCATACCAGAAAGCATACAAATTAGAAATCCTACCAACCCATCAAGAAAACCGCGTTGTAAAAAGAAGTCTTTAAAAAAGCGAAAGGCAGGTTTTATGAGAAAGTGAAACCACGTAGGTTGTTCGCCACGGTTGGCGCGGTCTGTCGCGCTCCAGGTGGTATAGCGGTCCCATTTTTCTAGATAATGAAAAACGTCTTTATAGGTATTATGGATGAGTTTTTGCTTTAAAACGCCTACGGCCCCATCGGCTAAAACTTCTGCATGTACGCTCTTTTCTTCATATCGGCACTTATCGCGTTTAAACAGCCGGATTACCTTATCACCTTGCCAGCCGCTATAGCGCACCTCTTTACCCATAAAAAAGTTTCTCCGCTTAATCCAATAAGCCACCTCTTTTCTGGCCGTGTTTTGCACGATGGCTAAAATTTCATCGCGTAGTGGTGGCTCAATACGTTCATCGGCATCCAACAAAACAATCCATTCGTACTGTGCTTGTGGTATAGCCCAATTTTTTTGTGAAGCTGAATTTTGATAAGCGCGCTGTATAATGCGTGCACCTTTTTGCTGGGCGATGGCAACCGTTTCATCAGAACTAAAAGAATCAACAACCAAGATTTCATCCGCAAAAGAAACAGACGCAATGGCTGCGGCAATATTATGCGCTTCATTATATGTGGGGATGATGGCCGAGATTTTGGACATTACCAACTTTTAAAATAAAGGTGCAAATAACGGACTTTGTTAATCATAAGTGAATTATAAATTATTGTTGGTTTCTTGTAAATGATGAATGAAATCCGAAATCATAAATCCGAAATCCCCAATTATTCAATGCGCTCATAGTTGCGGAAAGCAAAGAGGGTTCTGCCGCCTAAGAGATTGTTTTCTATCCATGAAAGTATCCGCGATTTGAGTTTTTCATGGGCGTGTGGTTTGCGGTCTTTTTTAGGTTTACCGCTCTGCTGCAGTGCGTTGGCCCAGTCAAATGCGGCAATCCATTGCGACATAACGGCTGGGTGTGTACCTGTAAATTTAGGTACACGGTCTAGCGGGCCATAGTCAAATTCGTCTTTCAAATCACGCAATAACCTCTGGCTCTTTTCTGCACCGTGATAGGTGGCAAATGTGTTCTTGCGTTTTCCGCTCATGATATGTGGCGGTCTCGCATACCCGTAATGGAAAATACTGGCATCTATTTGAACTACTCGAAGTTTTCGGGTGCCCTCTTTGCGCTGGTACTCTGTGAAATCATCTTCTTTAAAATATTCATACACCCGGAAGCTCTGTGCGTCTTTCCAGCTGTGTAAACCTGTTATGTTGCGCACAATGCGTATCTCCTTTTTGTACCAGCCGTGCGCCTTGTGTACGTGCCAGTAATCGCCCCAAAAGTGTTTGTAATTAAATAAAAGGCCTTCTACGCGCTTATCGTTGTGGTAGCGCGCCATAGCTGTTTTAATGGTTTGGTGATCATGCTCATGCACTACTTCATCACTTTGGATATAGAAAAGCCAATCTCCGGTGCAATGCTGTAAAGCGATATCAGTTTGGCGCGCATATTCTGTGTTCTTCGGATATTTTGCGCTGTCCCAAACTGTGCGTACGATGCGTATTTTATTAGAATCAATACTTTTTATTAATTCTTCGGTGCGATCATCTGCATCATTATTGCCCAATGCAATGATAAATTCATCACACAATGGCAATACGGAGAGAATACTTTCTTTAACGGGGATATGCAGCTTATCGGCATTTCGCACAAAGGTGAAACCACTCACTTTCATGCGGTAAAAGTACACGTTTTACAATCGGGCATACACCTTTTGCCAGCTGTTCCAAAGTGCTTCGTCAGAAAAACTCTTTACATGTTCTTGTCCAGCTGCAGCCATTTTTATTTGCAGGTCTTTATCCTCCCAAAGATTTAATACCACATTGCGGAGGGCCTCCTCATTGATGGTATCAACGCTTATGCAACCATCGCCACCAGCTTCTTTCATGCTGCCTGTACCTGTAATAACGGGTGTACCACTATGCAGCGCCTCAATTACTGGAATGCCAAAACCTTCATAAAGTGAAGGGTACACAAAAAGCTCTGCTGCTTGATAAAGTGCCGCCAGCTGTTGTATGGTGATATTTTTTAGGTGATAATAGCTTTTTTCTAATGCCGTACCTTTTAGGCATTCTGAAACTTTATTGGCATAAGGCGTTTCTTTACCAATAACCACTAATGGCAGATTTGTATTAGCAAGGGCAAGTACCAGGCGATGTAGATTTTTGCGTTCTTCTATGGTGCCTACATACAGCACAAAGCGCTCGGGCAGTTTAAAGCTGTTGAGCAGAATAGTTCTTTGCTCAAGGGTTAGTGGTATTTTGAAAATAGGATTACACCCCTGATATACTACGGCAATTTTTTCTGGATTGATGTGGTATTCATCTATTAGATCAATGCGCGTTTGTTCACTAATGGCTACAATGGTGCTGGCCGCTGCAGCCGCAGTTTGCACTTTGGCGCGATAAATTTTACGGTCAATGGTGGGATACCATTCTGGATGTTTTTCAAAAATTAAATCGTGTACCGTAACAATACTTTTTACCCCTGCTCTTGTAATACCATTGGGGAGTTCATTGCTTAAACCGTGATAAACATCTAGGTGTAGACTGCTTATTTCACGTTTTAGACCATAGCGGCGCCAAATATTTTTGCCCAGTCCACTTTTGCGCTGGCTGGTAATGATCTGTGTATTAAACAGGTTGTATTCAAATTGGATGCCTTTGCCAATCGGATCAAAGAGAAAAAATTCGTCATTGGGCAAATTGCGCGTAAAGAGACGAATTACATCTCTGCTGTAGTTGCCTAGCCCTGTGGCATTATGAAAAGCACGTTTGGCATCAAAACCGATACGCATGTGTAGCCTGTTGAGAAGTCAAAGCTAAGATTATAAACGAAACATTGAACAAAGCACACATATGGGCTTACATAAAAAGGGGTCATCGAATTATTTTCAACAACCCCTTTTTTGGTATTATTAAGCTTTCAGTTGGGCCTAAATACTATTTTCTGCCACTAAGATTGTAAAGTTACCACTGAGCATGTTTGTGGTTACTGCATTAACATTGTCTTTTACCTTGCATTGAAAAGTACCGCGAAGTGCAAAGGTTTTTTCGCCAGTGGCGTTTGTACCAACCTCTACAACGTCTGTTATTTTAAATGAGCTATTTCCGTCTTGTGCCGTGAAGTTTGAACTTAACATGCCACCATTTTCTAGCCAAACGAAAAGTGCTTGATCTCTGCCCATACCATAGTTGAGCGATTTACCTTTAAGCGCAAGGATATCTGCCGCGGAATAGAAAACTGTAGAACCAATACCTATCAAGGCATATTCTTGCGGATCATCAAGGGTAATTAGGCATGTTAACCCTGCATTGGCAGAAATGTTAGATGGGCTATCTGTTTTAGCTTCAACCTGTTTGCCTTGTAAATTACCAGAAATGTAAAACTCTGTTGGAATACCCATAGGAGGGTTTTGTGGATCTTCTTTTTTACATGCAGAAAGGCCAACAAGCACAGCAGAGAGGATGGCCAGTGATTTTACAAAAGTCTTCATCTAAATGTTTTTATGTAGTTTTTATACGGGTGCAAGTATAGAAATCGCTTTTAAGCGTAATTCTTAATACGTCAGAAATCTTGGTGACGTTCATGTTAAATAATCCTTAAAAAATTTGTTGCGAAATGCCGTGGTGCATGTTTAATCATGGAAGCCTTTACCACTCAAGATTTTGGTCAAGTATTTTTCTATGCGATTTGTACGGGTTTGCGACTGTTTGGGTTGTGTAAAGTAAATGAGATAGCCACGTTGCCTGCCCGGGGTTAAGGCGTTAAAAGCGGTTTTTAAAGCTGGAAGGGCATCCATCATCTCAATTAATTCTTGCGGAAAGGCAATTGTAGGTTTTGGTTGGGCGGCTGTTTTTTGGTTTGCTTGCGCCAAGTCCATCGCTTCAAAAATATAGGTCTTGATGAGATCTGCTTGTTGTTGAATATCTGGCGTTGACGTAAATCTTAGTTGCCGCGATTCATGAGAATGCTCACCAGCTTTAACGAGGATGTTGGCTTCATCGCGAAGCATAGCGCCATTAAAAAAATTTATAGATGCAAACGCCTTAAAAGCACTAATAATGAGCACATTTTTACCATTATGGGTGTAACAAGGCATGCTCCATTTAATGGTTTCTGTTAATCCGGTTGCTAATACAATTTGGCGGAGGGCAACAAGTTCATCGGCCCAAGTGTGCACCTTGCAGTTGGGTGTACCGCCTAATTTACAGCGCATACAGCCCTCAGATAAATAATAGTCTACATCTGTTACCATGTGGCCAAAAGTAGATTTTATTACCAAAAAAGACATTTACTTCAGTTTGTGGCCACGTCAATTTTTAATGTGTTTTAAAAAATGGCTTAGCAGATTTGAATTAAGTGTGGATGCACTGTCTGAATAAAGCTAGAAAAACAAAAAAGCCCAAATTAACGGCCTTCTATTAAAACAGATTTTGGTGGTATTGGTGGATGTGTAAGGGTTAATATTGTTACGCGTTTTGCTGTTTACTTTTAACAATGTTGTTTGTCATGGCAAGGTTTACAAACTGAAACAAGCCAATTAATTGGTTCTTTTCCAATGTTTCTCTTTGCATATCTTTTATGATGTACCTGTGTTGCACGTTTACCACAATAGACACAAGTCCAATTGTCTCTTTTCAGAACAACGTATCGTTTTCGCTTCCAATCATCAGATTTCAGGTATACGTTTCTATAATAATCTCGTCTTTTTTTACGCTTAATGTTAAAAATCCACCTCTGAAAAAACCAAATAGATAATACAGAAAACAGAAAAATAAGAATTTGAAAATCCATAGATCTACTTGTAATTTATTGGCATAGCAGTCAATCCTATCTTTCACTCAATACATAAGTTGAAACATTCATTGTAGTCCCAATACCTAAAACTCCTGCTTTTCCGATAAAAATAATTCCATTTGCTGTAGTTTAACGCGACTTTTTGATGGTCTGTTCTAAACTCCAAGGGTTATTGGTGCCTTCGCAATTTATAAGAGCAAATTTTTCATTCAAACGTGTATTTGTGTAAGATTTATGCGCCATAGCGTGATACCCATGATAAAAGGCTTTTTTAGACACGAGATAAAAAAACCTCCGTTTGAGGAGGCTTTTAAATCTTGGCTTTTGAATTTTAATTCTGAAATCATCATGGCTTAAACCGCCACAGCGTATTCCCGCAGGGCATCATTTAAGCTGGTCTTTTTGTCGGTACTGGCTTTGCGTTTACCAATAATTAATGCGCAGGGCACATTATATTCACCGGCAGGGAAGGTCTTTTTATAGCTCCCAGGTATCACTACACTACGGGCGGGAATGTATCCCTTAAGCTCTACAGGCGTATCGCCAGTAACATCAATAATCTTAGTACTGGCCGTAAGTACCACATTGGCACCTAAAACAGCTTCGCGCTCTACGCGTATACCTTCTACAACAATACAACGGCTGCCTATAAAGCAGTTGTCTTCTATAATTACAGGTTCTGCCTGTACAGGTTCAAGTACGCCACCAATGCCCACGCCACCACTTAAGTGAACGTTTTTACCGATTTGTGCGCAGCTCCCCACGGTAGCCCAGGTGTCAACCATCGTTCCGCTATCTACATAAGCGCCAATATTTACATAACTAGGCATCATAATTACGCCTTTGGCTACATGGCTACCATAGCGCGCAATAGCGTGGGGTACAACGCGCACGCCTAATGAGGCATAATTTTTCTTAAGCGGTATTTTGTCGTGAAATTCAAACGGACCAACTTCTACAGTTTCCATAGCTTTAATGGGGAAGTAAAGAATCACAGCTTTTTTGATCCATGCGTTTACCTGCCATCCATTTTCGGTGGGTTCTGCTACGCGCAGCATACCCGAATCCAATTGCGCTATTACATCTTCTATGGCCTTTCGGGTTGTGGCTTCTTGTAATAATTCGCGGTTTTCCCAAGCGGCTTCTATTGTATGTTGTAGGGTGTTCATGTGTTTTGTAATTGCTTAGGGCAAAAGTAAGGTTATGAATGGGTTCCGAAAGGGAATCAAGTTTTACAAATATGCGCAGTGTTAAGCGGTAGAAATTATGAATCCTGATTTATGATTTGGGAATGGGTTTCGGAATGAGATTGCGTTTTACCGATATTATT
>CAYQDW010000005.1:0-77603 GCA_964416385.1 uncultured Cryomorphaceae bacterium
CCATTAGGACTGTCGACATACCAACCATAAATAGGAGAAGTACATAAGGAAGATGTATCACTGTTATTGACAAGGGTTGGAACTACAGGTTGACAGCCAATGGTATCTGTTATCGATACCGTAGGCTGAATTGCCTCTTCTATACAAACGGGGTATGTTATCGTATCGCCTTGACATAATCCTGCTGGCGCAACAGAAATCAAGGTCACATTATACGTGCCTACGGCATTCCAGGTGTGTGTGCCTGGAGGTGGGATCGGAGTATTTACAATTTGAGTTAAGGGCGGTGAACCATCGCCAAAATCCCATATATAAGTTGTAAGCCTTGAGCAAGCGTTTGTATACCCAGGAATACTGAAATTAGGCAAGGCATGTTGTACACCAACACAACCAGGGGAAGGAGAAAATTCCGCAATAGCAGGCTGAGTAACAAAAGGGCCTTGTATGGTAGATTGCGTAGATACACATGCGTTTGTTGCTGTAGCGGTTACTGTAAAGAAACCACCTGGTTTTATACACGAAGTGGTATCATAACTATGCGTGATAAAAGATGGTGGCGGATGCTTGAAAGTTGTGTCTTTTCCATCTCCCCAGGTAATAGAATAAATAACAGTTGTGTCTACATTGGCGGTAGATAGCGGAAAAGTTACTGTAATCGGTGCACAACCATTCGTGCCACCTGGATTGGTAATATTTAAACTAGCAGGATTGGTTGTGTTAATTATGGTGTACTTCGCTGTATCGGTACAGCCGTTTGAGCTAGTAACCACATATGTCAGCCGAAAGATGCCCTGGCCGAAATATGTATGCTTTAAACCCTGTCTAAAATCTGTAGAATCCCACCCCAATGTGCCATCACCCCATAGCACCTCGTGATTTACAATGCTATCCGGCTGAGGAACAGAAGATTGCCCATATAATTCGATTGAAAAGTTTGGGTTTGAAAACGAGAAACCATCACAATTACCAAAATCGTTGAGTTCTAACAAAGATGCATTCGGCCCCGGCTTAACGTACACAATAGAGAAAGAAGTATCAGAACAGCCATTAGGTGCGGTATAAACATAACCTAAGGTATGATAGCCCGTATCAGCAACACCTGGGCTGAATCTATTGTTAGAGACCCCCGGACCATAATATTCACCTCCAACCGGAATTCCCTGCGTAAGTGGCACAGGAGGATCTGACTTGCAATAATCAGGAATGAAACCAAAATTAACCGTTGGCTTTATGCTTGATACAACCACATTAAAATACACGGTATCTGAAGCACCACTCGTATCAACCACAGTTAAAGCACAGGCATATGTACCATTGGCAGACCAAGATACAGAGACATTGGATGTATATGCAGAATCAGGTGTAGCAGAAGGAAAATACCAAAAAACACTATCGATTATTCCTGAAGAAATCTCCTGAAAATCAACAACATATTCTTTGCAGACAGGAACCGGATTCAACGAAGTGTCACCTTTTACGACATAAGACGAAACGGGCTGTGCGCTTGCCATGATGGAGCAAATCCAAGCAATACTAAATAGACGTATCCTCCATAGTATCATACTTCAAAAAAAAGGCTAATTACTTTTAATATGCTTGGTATTATATTAACTTTTTAACAAGCATTCGTGGGATACTTTCAAAAATTTGTAGCCTTAGTTATCACTTCTTCAAGTTAAGCGTACAACTAAGCTAAAAACTTGGTGATCCGGACAGGATTCGAACCTGTGACCGTCTGCTTAGAAGGCAGATGCTCTATCCAGCTGAGCTACCGGACCATACGTTTTTACAAGCTAAGCTAATAAAAACAAAAAAGCCCTGAAAACAGGGCGATTTTATTGTCGGGGTTGCAGGATTCGAACCTGCGACCCTCTGCTCCCAAAGCAGATGCGCTAACCGGGCTGCGCTAAACCCCGAAAGAATAGAACTCTTGCGGAGAGAGGGGGATTCGAACCCCCGGTACCTTATCAGGTACGGCAGTTTAGCAAACTGCTGGTTTCAGCCACTCACCCACCTCTCCGTAAAGGGGCTGCAAATTTAATTAATCAGTTGAATGTTGCAATACCTTATCAATCCTTTTCTGGATATTCTATCCGAGCATGATAAATATTGGCTAATTGGCGTTTAAACACATTTTTGATTGCAGAAATTTCTCTTAAAGTAAGATCTGCATTATCAAATTGTTTAGACGTCATCTGGAAATCTATAATTCCATCAACAAGCTGTGAGATGTTTTCGGCTGTTTTCTCTTTTAAACTCCGTGATGCCGCTTCCACAGAATCAGCCATCATTAAAATTGCCGTTTCTTTTGAAAATGGTTTTGGTCCAGGGTATGTAAACCGTTCAACATCAGCTTCTTCCGCAGGAAAACTCTTGATGTATTGGTGATAAAAATACTCTACTCGTGTTGTGCCATGATGCGTACGAATAAAGTCTATGATCAACTCAGGAAGCCTTCTCTTCTTTGCCAACTGTACGCCCTCAATAACGTGATTGATGATTATTTCTGCACTTTCTTCAAACGCTAAATCATCATGCGGATTAACACCTGTAACCTGATTTTCAACAAAAAACAAAGGCTTATAAAGCTTACCAATATCATGATATAGTGCTCCTGTTCTAACTAAAAGTGTATTTGCCTCAATGGTTAAGGCCGCTCTCTCTGCCAAATTAGCCACTTGCATACTATGCTGAAAAGTTCCTGGTGCCTTTTGTGCAAGTTCACGTAATACAGGAGAGTTGGTATCAGCTAATTCTAAGAGCGTAAGATCACTCACCTGACCAAAAATTTTCTCATATATGAAGATTAATGGAAACGCCAATAAACTAAAGAATCCGCTTGCCATGAGATAACCAAATGAATAGAGTTGATCTACCGCGATTTCAGATTCTTGTAAAAGGATAAATGCTAAATATGATACAATGTATACACCAATAATCTTAACTGCGGCTATAAAAAGCTGAGAGCGCTTGTACAAACCCGTAACATTAATAATTGCAGAAATGCCTGCAATGAACTCAATAAACAGAAACTCAAAACTATTAGGCGCATAGTAACCAACCAATAAAATAGTGATGATATGCACAAATAATGCAAGTCTAGTGTCAAAAAACGCGCGCATGATTACGGGCAGAATTGGAAAAGGAATGACATATAACCAATTGGGATTGATACGAATTGCCGTTAGTGCCAAAAAGACCATCCAAAAGACTGTGAAGAGAATCAGGTTAACGTTGGCAACGTATTCTAAAACAGATCGCCTAAAAAAATGTATGAAAGCGTATAAGGTTATCAATAAGATTAAAATGTAAATCAACTGACCAATGGCCAGTTGAAAAGGCAAAACCTTGTCTGATTGACGATTATTGTATTCTTCTCTTAATGATTCAAGAATTAAATACTTTTCATCATCAATGAGATTTCCCTCCGAAATAATCCGATCACCCTGATTAATTAAACCTGTGTTTGCTATGATTTGCTCCTCCCTTTCTTTTAAAAAAAGTTGCGTACGCGCTACATCATATATAATGTTTGGTTTGATATAGGGCCTACTAAGCACAAGCAAATCACTCTCTTGTTTTAGTGCATCACCAACAATATTTAACGCACTTTGTAGTGTAAGAAAGTCTGAGGGCAAGAATCGCTGTACCGCGTTTTCTTCAACCAACAAAAATTTGTGATCTAACTCTGCTTGGTCATCATCTGCCTGGTCTATAATACCACGTGCATAAACAAAGGCAAGCGCTTTAAAAAATGACGTTGAGTCTATCTCCTTTACTGAATCAGAAATCGGAAAGGCTGTCCAAGCGCTTTTTAATGACGATATCACACGATCTCTAACCTCATTGTCCTTTTTGAAATATAAATCTTTGTGCGCATTTAACCATTTTGATTCTGCCTCAAGTTCTTGGTCTGTCTTTTTTATAGTGAAGGAAAAAGGCGCCAATAAATCTTTGTGTTGCCAAGATTTTCCCTTTTGATAGTCATATTTGAACTGTACCTTTCTAGGAAAAACATATAACAGCGCCCCTGCTGTTAAGGCAAAAAGCAAGATGTAATAAACGGTTTTATGCTTATGCTGAAGATTATGGTAGAGTTTTTTCATATGCGCAAATTACGGCTAAGAGCAAGGTACGGCAAGCGTATGTTTTTCTATGGCTAAGTTCAATTTCATTAATTTCGCCCAACCTTAATTAAACCCCTAAAATTAATGAAAGAAGTGGTAATTGTTTCAGCTGCTAGAACACCTATAGGCAGTTTTGGCGGTGCGCTTAGTACAGTACCGGCAACTCAACTTGGCGCTGCGGCTATTCGTGGTGCGCTTTCAAAAATTAATCTCGACCCAAATCTTGTTCAAGAAGTACTAATGGGTAATGTTTTGCAAGCCAATGAGGGCCAAGCCCCAGCAAGACAAGCCGCCATATTCGCTGGGCTAAGCAATGAAATTCCTTGTACTACAATTAACAAGGTTTGCTCTTCTGGTATGAAAGCTATTATGATGGCTGCTCAAGCCATAAAAGCAGGAGATGCAGATATTATTGTGGCTGGTGGCATGGAAAACATGAGTTTGGTGCCACATTATTTACCTGGCTTTAGAACGGGCCAAAAACTTGGCGACACCAAATTGATTGATGGCCTTGTAAAAGATGGCCTCACAGATGTATACGAAAAAGTTCATATGGGCAACTGTGCAGAAATTTGCGCTGCCGACATGAATTTTTCGCGTGAAGAGCAAGACGCTTTTGCATTAGAGAGCTACCGCAGAAGTGCCGAAGCTTGGCAAGAAGGGCGCTTTGCCGATGAAGTTGTTCCTGTAGAAGTACAAACGCGAAATGGTGTAATTACCATAACTGAAGACGAAGAATACAAGAATATAATTCTAGAAAAAGTACCTAAACTTCGTCCTGTATTTAAAGCAGATGGTACCGTAACGGCTGCAAATGCTTCTACCTTAAATGATGGTGCTGCTGCAGTTGTACTTATGAGTCGAGAAAAAGCGAATGAACTTGGTATTAAACCTATTGCGTCAATAAAAAGCTACGCTGATGCTGCGCAAAGCCCTGAATGGTTTACCACAGCGCCAGCTAAAGCTGTACCAATCGCTATTGGAAAAGCTGGTTTACAAGCAAAAGACATAGAATTTTATGAGCTAAATGAAGCATTTTCAGTAGTAGGTTTAGCAAACATGAAACTGCTAAACATTACAGCAGAACAAACCAATTGTAATGGTGGTGCAGTATCTCTGGGCCATCCACTTGGCTGCTCAGGGGCGCGCATTATAATATCATTAATCAGTGTTCTTAAACAAAAAAATGGAACTTACGGTGCGGCTGGTATTTGTAATGGTGGAGGTGGTGCTTCTGCAATGGTTATTCAAAATGAAGCTTAATATCCTCAAAAAAGAACCCCTGAGTGTACTTTTTTAACTTAACTATTCAGGCGTAGAAAAAAGTATAATGGCAAAGCATGGCATTGGTGCTCTTTCAATTATTCCTGTCCGGGCAGAGGCAAGTGATAAAAGTGAGCAGGTAACACAATTGCTTTTTGGTGATTTATACACTGTAATAAATCACCAAGCAAAATGGTTGCGCATTAAGCTTGCTTTTGACGGCTATGAAGGATGGATTGACAGAAACCAACATTTGGAAATTGATGCCGATACCTTTGCCAACCTCCATGCAGCACCAAAGGCCTTGACTTTTGATACCGTTGGTATGATCTCAACTGATGGTGGCAATAGTCATTCTATCATTCTGCAAGGAAGCACGCTTTATCACCCTGAAAACAATACATTTTGGTTTCAAAATGAACGCTGCGCTTTCAACATAAATACTTTCTCTGGGCCTCAGAACAAAGAAAAATTTGTTGAAATCGCTTTTTCATACCTAAATGCGCCATACCTCTGGGGAGGTAGAAGTCCGTTTGGCATTGACTGTAGCGGCTTTAGCCAAATGGTGTACAAATTAGGCGGTATAGCATTGCCAAGAGATGCAAAAGATCAGGCGCTGTTGGGAGAGCCTTTAAGTTTTATTGAGGAAGCGGAGCCCGGCGATTTAGCCTTTTTTGATAATGCAGAAGGCGCTATCGTTCATGTTGGGATTTTACTTGAAAACAATTTTATCATCCATGCTTCTGGTAAAGTGCGCTTAGATAGGCTTGATCAACATGGCATATACAACGCAGAAACTAGAGAACACACGCATCGTTTGCGGGTTATAAAGAAGATTTTTTGATCGATATGAACCTCGTAATTTGTGCTTCTTACTGGGAAGAGCCCTTTGCTTTGTTTAATATTTCGAGATAAAACCTGGAGCAAATCCTCCTCAAAATATGTTCAAAAACAAGCTACTTGTAAAGAAATAATCAAAGAAGAATGTTCGATTTATTAAAGCACCTCAGCCTGGCAGTTGTTATTTCTCTTTGTTTTTGGGGATGTTCTACAAAAAACGATGCTTGTTCTAATAAGGCCGTGCGTGCTACCATGCGTGATTTTACAGGACTATCTGGATGCGGCTGGGTCATTGAACTACAAAATGGATCTAATATTGAGCCAATAAACCTTAAGGATTTTGATATTCCACTATATGATGGTTTGCCGGTTTGGGTAGATTACAAAGTTGCATCTAACGCGGCTAGCATTTGTATGGTAGGCGAAATTGTGCGCATTAATTGCATTCGAGAGCGTTAATTAAACATTGTGAAATTCTGACGAAGTTCGTTACCGTCTTCATCTACCACATGCAGCACGTATGCGCCTTTTTGAAGCATTACAGGTAAATCATGTACACCTGTTGTCTCTCCTAGAAAGATACCATTGGCGTGCCAATAAACTTTTTTTTCTGGGTGATTATGCGCCAGCTTAAAAACAACCACACCTTTACTGCCATCTAATTGCTTTGTACGTACTAACTTTTGAAAGTTTGAAGGGTAAATAAGTTGCATTGGGTTTTGTTCATCATTACCACTACAGTAGGGCGCCAGCGGTGGCAGTGGCGCATAATTTGGATGCTTTTGTACATAATAATACGCACAGGCCGGTGGAATGTTAAACCAATTTACGCGCAAATCATCTGGTTTTGCACAAGACTTTTCTACGCTATATCTCCCATCAGGGGTTAGCATTTTTGCTTCATGATAATGACAGGTTTTCGCATTTTCTACACCATAGGCCACCCATTGCTGCTTTTGCTCCGTACAAAATCTCGTGGCTAATAAACCACTGGTTGCACAAACATAAACCTCTTTTAAGTGATTGTATGGCGGTAAAAACGGTTCACCGGTTTCATTCAATGCATCAAAAATCTCAAACATAATAGGTGCTGCAGCCTCTGCACCTACTACACCTGGCCTACCCTCTCCGTCTGCATTACCAACCCAAACGCCAATGGTATATTTTGGCGTAACGCCAATAGCCCAAGCATCTCGGTAGCCATAACTGGTTCCTGTTTTCCAAGAAATTTTATGTACATAGCCTTTCATGGTTGCATCTCCCGCAAAAGCATCATCATGCATCTTTAACGCAGATAAAGTTATAAATGCAGCACCTGCATCGTAATCTGCTATGCTAGAAAGTGTATCAGACTGCAAGACGTGCAAACGCGAGGGTTTAATTTTTTGATTGGCGGCAAGTACGCGCTTACCCAATGTTAAATAAGCATTACAGGCATCCCAAAGGGTAACTTCTGCACCGCCAATTATTAAGCTTAGACCGTAATTATCTGCACCTCTGTTTACGGTTGAAAAGCCCAGACGTTGTAATTCAATTTTAAAGGCTGAAACGCCAAATTGTCTAAGCTCACGTACGGCAGGCACATTTAAGGAGCGGGCTAATGCCTCGCTAGCGGGCACTAAACCTTCATAAGAACGGGCATAATTTTCAGGATTAAATCCGGCTATAAATGTGGGGATGTCAACCACAAATTCATCGGGTAACAAAAGTCCTTTCTGTTGCATTGCACCATACAAAAACGGTTTTAAGATAGACCCAGAACTTCTTGAACTTTGGATTATATCTACATATTCGCCATGTTTAGCGCCTGCCTTAGTGTTACCATGATAGGCCAACACCTCACCAGTTTCTGTTTTTGCTACAATCAATGCCAAATTATGCACGCCATTTGCAGCCAATTGTTGGTGAAATCTCTGGAGTATACGCCCTGTTTGCGCCTGTACCGAAATGTCTATCGTAGTTTTACACTTCTGCCCGGTATGTGAAATCAAAAACTTTTCAGTTAAATGTGGCGCTAAATCTGGTAGCGGCAAAGTCTGTTCTGGAATAGATTCTTGCTTTGCTAGCTCATAATCTAAAGGTGAAAGTACCTCTTCACTAAAAAGTTTGTCTAACAGGCGATTTCTTTTTTGGCGCAATATCAAACTGTTTTTACCGGGTCTTACCGTGCCTGGCGCATTGGGTAAAATGGCCAAAAGGGCGTATTCTGCATCGCTAAGCGCAAAAGGACTTCTTCCGAAATAACGCCATGATGCAGCCTCTAAACCAACAATATTTCCACCAAATGGGGCGTGTGCTGCATACATCAACAAAATTTCTTTTTTACTGTAACGCATTTCTACCCTAATGGCGAGCAATATTTCTTTCAGCTTTTGCAAATAAGTTCTTGGCTGATTTTGCAAAGCCATGCGTACCAACTGCATGGTTATGGTTGAACCACCTTGAATCACCTTTCTTGCCTTGATATTAGCTTTTAAGGCACGAAACATAGAAACTGGATTTATACCGATATGCGCGTAGAAATAGCCATCCTCAAAAGACAATAATGCTTTCTCATATAAAGGAGGTAATGAATCTGCCTGCGGAAATCGCCATTGGCCATCAGCAGCCACGCGGGCTCCCGTTACGATACCGTTGCAATCATAAGTGACTGTAGAATAAGGCACTGTGAAGAGTTGACCGGGTAAAAGTGCGTAAAAAGCAAGGAGCAGCGCAAAACTACTCCCCGCTAAAAAAGGACGATACCGTTTCATTCTTTTCACACTAGGGCCGCACGGTTATCCATTGGCCAGCACTTCTACTAAAAATTTCAGGGTAATACATGGCTTCAATAACAGGGCCAGGCAAATAAAATGTTCCTACATATGCTGCGTTTAATTTCACCTCAAAAGTGCGAATGGCGTTTGATGAGGTTGCGAAATATGTATAAACGCGGTCATCGCGAATATCTCTGTAGGTATAACTAGATTCATATGACGCCCCCTCTGTACCTAATAATCTGGTATTGATGATTTCCCAACCGGATGGAAAAACCTGTGTTAGAGCCATATCATACAGCTTATAGCTATCAGCATTTGCCCTAATGGTAACCACTGCCTTAAAATCTGTTCCTTGCGTAAGATTGTTAACATCTATCGGATTGCCATCCAGGGATTTGTATTGTACACTTACGGTGAGCCCTGTTTGTGCGGGTGTTTCATCTCCGGGCATAGGCACACCTGTTTGTACCGTGCTAAAGTATAGTTCCGTATTGCCTTTATTTTCTATCGTAACTTCATTTACAGCGCCATCTATCTGCTGAGTAAATAGCTGCTTGGCCTGCTTTACCGTGCTTTTTGCACCATCTACGTCTACCTCAAAGTGCATTTGATCTGCCTCACGATTTTTCAAGAATTTATGCATCGCGAAGAGTGCAAGTGCTGTGCTTTGAGAAGAGTAAAGGGTTTTATCATTGAGCTGTGAGGCCAATAATCGCGCTTGCTCAAAAGCTTTTGTATCATCTTTTAGTAATATAAAAGCTTCAAGATACATGCTACTGGCACGCATTGCATTGCCAAACGTAGGATCATAAACCCCACTGCTATGTGATATATGCTCTGTTTGCATTAACGCCTTTGCTACAGCCGTTTGTCCTGCCAAGATATAGGCCATTGCCAGCCTCCATGCAGCTTCTTTATACATTGGTGTATTTCTTAATCTATTCATTGCACCCAGATTGGCATCACCGCTTAAAGCGAGAACGTACAAACGATAAGCTTGCTGGTTTGAACTGTAATGTGCATTGCTAGATGTGGTTGGTTGCCATGTATTAACACTGTTTTTTAGGTACTTTAAGGCGCCTTCTAACATTCCAGATGGCACTGCAAATCCATTGTCTTTGGCCTCAATCATAAAATGTGTTGCATAGGTACTTGCCCATTCATGCGGTTGACTGGCGGATGACCAGAGACTAAAGCCGCCATTGGGCAACTGGTGATTTTGGAGCTTTGACAAAGCATAAATCACATTTTCTTTGGCTTCTTTTTGTTGCTTTACATTGAGTTGGTAAAGGCTGGATAAGAATAATTGCGGAAAAGCTTTAGATACTGTTTGTTCTATACACCCGTGTGGGTAGCCTAACAAGTAAGCAACGGCATTAGATAGATTTAGATTGGGGATTCCAGAGGCTTCTAGGGTAACCGCATTGGTACCTGCCATACCAAAGTCATCAAGTAAAAAAGTATGTTTTTGTCCGGCCGGAACCACCACAGCTTTTTTACGTGATTCTAAGGTATTTGGATTGCGTACATCTATTGATACTTGATAAGTGGCTTTTTCATTACCAGATGTTACGGTAACATCAACAATTCCTTTTCCTGGTTGATCTGCTACCTGCAATTCAAAAAATGTGATTTGATCACCAATACTGTTAAACGTTAAGGTCTTTTCTGCACGTAATGATTTTAAGCGTGCATTAGACTTAACAGAAACCTTTACTTGCTTTACATGATCTTTCATGGCAAAAACCTGTACCGGCAAACGCAATTTTTCATTTGGGCCTACCACACGGGGTAGTGTTGCCAAAACCATAAGCGGTTTTCTAACAGGCACAGCCTGCTCTGCATTACCATAGCTCTTGCCTTCTTTAGCCACAACCATTACACGCACAGAACCAATATAATTCGGCATCGTAAAAGTGTGTGATGACGTTTCACCGGCTTTTAAAGTAAATGGCCCCATAACCTTAACTACAGGCATGAATCTATTTAATCGCTTTTTTCCAGAAGGATCAAACTCTTGGTCGCCACCAATAGCAAAATTCTTTTGCACAACTCCGCCAAATGCGCCAATAACATCGTCAAACAAATCCCAGGTTTTAACACCCAATGCTTCTCTTGCATAAAAGTACTGCCACGGATTAGGTGTTTTAAAACGTGTGATATCAAGTAGGCCTTCATCAACAACAGCGATGGTATAAGTCATAGACTTACCGTTTGTTTCGCTTACTTTAATCACAGCTTTTTCTTCTGGCGCCCACTCTTCTGGAAGCGTTAATGTGGGCAGTAATTTTGTTTTTTCATTGTTGACGTTTATCGGAATGACCCCATAGAGCCGAATAGGTAAATCATTAACCGATTGGGCATGCGGCTGTATATAAGAAACAAAAGCATAAACGGTGGGCGTCATTTCTTCGGTTATTGGGATGCTTACTTCGGTTTGACCTTTTTTGGCATCTACCCAGAAATGTTCAAGCACTTCTGCTCCAGTTTCTAAAGATATTAGCAAACGACCTTCCTCTCCTGTTGGCACCAATAGTTTGGCTACATCGCCACTAGAATATGATTCTTTATCAGCACTAAAGGTGAGCATACTAGGTGCGCCTGGGTTTGCGCGCTGGCTGCGATTGCGACTCGCTGGCCAATCAATATACACTACTTGAGAAGCACAATGTCCGCTAACTTCATCGCAAACGCGCACCAAAAAGTTACCCCAATTGGGATAATCCACCTTGAAATTAAACGTACCTAGACCATTTTTTGTGGTTATTTTTTCCTCATAAATTTTTCTCGCATAGCTACTTGTCAGGTAATTTCCCATGTCATTTCGGCCACTACTCCACCACCAACTCCAATCTATGTCATACACCTGCACACTTACAGCTCTACCCATTTTTTTACCTTCTGGAGACAGCGAAGCAACCTCTACGGTAATGGGTTGATCTGTAACCAACCAGGGCGTGGTATTTGGTTTTAAAACATTTAGTCCCACAAAAGAGGAGTATGGCGCAAAATTCACCGCCATTCGGTCAAAACTAGCGTCACCGCCCGGTTCAAAAACCCTTGATACAAATACAGCCTCAAGCATACCCGGAACTTGCCTGTAGGTACCAAGTGTTATGGTTGGTTCAGCATCTCCATTGCTTGAGAGCACACCTTCAAACACCTTCGTTTCGCTGGTATAAAAAGACCGTGTGATATCATTAAAACTAAATTTATCGTACCCCGTAAATGGCTTCTTTTTTTGACGCATCTGCAAGGTCATATCGGCTTTCATGTTGCTAGCCTTAGCCCCAGTTAACCAATTAGCACTGAGTTTTGCTTTCTCTTCTATATTGGTAAGTACCTCTGCATTAAAGTCTACATTAATTTTTAACCGATTGGGCTTTATGGTTTCAATGCGCAGCGTTTTATAGAATTGTACGCCACCAACGCGAACTGTAGCTGTATAAAACCCAGTTGGTGCATTTTGGGCAGTAACAAACGGAAACGAATAAATATGTTCTACATGCTCGCGCTGCACTTGTCTTACAACGAGTTTCCCTTCAGGATTACGAACCTCAAAAATTACCGGGTGATTTTGCGGTAAATTTCCAGATTCATCTTGTAGCATAAATTTGGTATGAACGGTATCTCCAGGACGCCATACGCCTCTTTCAGCATAAACAAAGCCTTTTAATCCCTTTTTTACAGCCTCCCCAGAAATATCAAAATTAGAAAGCGACAAAGCGGAGCCATCATCTACACGCAAATAAGCATATTGATTATTGTAAGCTGCCACGGCTAAAAAGGGTTTACCCTTTAAGTCTACAACTACAGAACCATCTGCACTGGTTTGCCCTGTACCTATAGGCTGATTTTGATAATTATAAAAGGTTACTGTGGCACCACTAACTGATGTTGCATCCTTAATGTCTGTAACAAAGGCGTAAAAATTGCCTTGATCACTACCTTTAACGGTAAGCGCAATGTTAGACGCTAGAATATTTCTACTAACGCTACCGCGAGCATAATAATAGGCGCTATTACATGGGTTGTCTCGCTCTCGGTAATCATAGTTATCATAGTAGTCGTCCTCATAATATTCATCCCAGTAATAGTTATCTGGGTTGTCATATGCTTTTGTATTTAGCTCATCTTCATCTATACTAATGGTATTTTCTTCCACCTGCGCGACTTGCCCATCGCAACTGTAAAGCGAATATGCCTGCTTGAATTTTATTTCTACACGATAGATTGCTCCTGGTTCTACCTTGACCAATTTTTTAAGATCTAGGCTAAATGTATTCCACATTTTAAGATTTACGCCCGCCTTAGTTAGGATTAACTTTTTGTAGGCTATAGGTCTGCCAACACGTTTTAGCTGATACTCGCCCTCTAATTGATTAACCTGTAAAAACTGCGGTACGTTTGAACTAAATATTTTTAAAACATAAACGTCAACCGCATTTAAATTAACGGCTTTAAAAGGAAAGGTAAGACCATCACTCTGAGGTAATATGGTACCAGATCCAATAAGCTCTACGGCTGGTTTTACATCTTCAAAATTTAGTGTGGTTTCAAAAGTGTTGGATAAAGCATATCCGGCAATATTCTTTATGCCAGGATAGATGTTTAAAATATGTTCTCCAAAAATCGCTTTTGGCAACAAGACTTGAACCTCGGTGTTACTGATGCTATACTGCGGATTTGGCGCGCCATCAATGGTAATTAGTCCGTTTAAATTTTGATTTTCATCTAACGGATCAGAAAAATTAATGTGTAATACCTGCTCTGGCAGAAGCTCGAGCTGTACGCCCATTACTTTAAAATCACCCAATGCTGGTATTTCTAAAACCTCTTGCTCTTTGGTATGGGTAACCAGATCATTCCAATTAAATGTAACCACTCCTGCTTCTTCACCACGTATTATGCTATCTATGCTAAAAGAATGATCTTTTCTGCCTACAGTCTGCCGCCATTTTATAGAAAGCTTTCGATTATTTTGTGTAGCCTGAAGTAATGTAGATACTTCATCCAAATCTGCAACATCGCTAGAGGTTAGCTCTCCTTCTATTCTATACCAGTTTAAATCTTTTGTTGAATACGTTTTTAATTGCGTAGAAACCGGCATAAAGTTTTGACTGATAATATTAAAGTCAAATACAAATGATTTTAGCTCTTTTGGTACATCATCAAAAAGATATGATAAATCTAATGCCGCTTGGTATGCCTGGCCAGCTGCAAAAACATCTTCTGGCGTATAGAGCAATGTGCGGTTATCTAGCCAACGCAGACTACCCTTAACTTTTGGCGTAAGAGCTAATACATCGGCTGTAATCTCTTGATTAATTGCGCTGAATTTATCGCTAGGTTTTGCTAGTACGATACGAATTTGTGCTTCTTTTGAAATTACCCCTGCGGTATATGCACTTATATAATTTACAAAGTCTGCACTTTTTGAGCTGTCTTGTTTTTTGCTTGTGCAGCCCATGAGTATGATTAACGCAAAAATAAATGCCACAGCAGAGCGGCCTTTTAGGGGAAAGATAAACTTCATAATTGATAAAATAAATTGCAGACTTAGGAAAAACCGAAAGAAATACTTGCGGCTTAAAGGTAGCTACTATTAAAAAACAATGTACGATAAAGTCGCACTTTTATTGTGTGCGTTCTTGAATTGTATAGTTTTTTACGCCTAGATAAAATGTAAAAGTATTTACAGGGCCATTTTCATTTTCTCTCATAAAATAAAAGCCTTTATGTAATCCTTGCACGCTTGGCCACTTATCAAGATCTGGAAGCCCCCCATTTAATGCAATTAGCTGTGCAAAGTAAAGACCAGTATCATAACCATAATAGGCAAAGCGCGTTGGCTCAGTACCTGTAAGTGCGCGATATGAAGCAATAAATAACTGGGTAGTTGTATCTTCTACATTAAGGTAATCTACATGCGTTGCAATAAAATTTAGCGCATTTAGATATTTATTTTCTAGCGCAGGGATATCAAAAATCTTAGAGGTAGATAATAGAGACAAACTTGAATCTCTACGCTTATTCAGTTTACGAAGCAAGTCACTTAAAAAGGCGGAATTTTGATCTACTACAACCAACGTAGTTGTTGTATCAGGATTTATATAATCATCTAGCTTATTGAGTTGACCAAAGGACTTGTCTACCCATATATATTTTATCTGCGTGCTATCTTTAGTGTTAATGTTCTCTTTAATAAGCGCCACAGGTTTATGGTTAAGTACAGTATCTGTATTTAAAAAAACAATGGCACGACTATTTTTTTGAGCGTTAATCCAACGCGCCATAGCACGGTACTCGGCATCAAGATTGTTTACGCCATCTACCAAATTAGGCAACCCAGCATTATTTATGGCCTTGCTTAAAGGAGAAACAATTGTCTTTTCAGGTAGTAATCGGGCTAATCTTTCAGCATTTTTTGCATATAACGGACCAATAACTAAGGATGTGTTTGGATGAATTTCTTTGGCGATTTGATCAATTCTTTCGCTGTTATTTTCAGTATCAAAAACATCAAGTTGAATGTTAATACCATGTTTTGATAGTGTATCCATAGCGATTCGGATACCAGATAAAAACTGCAGCGCTATTTTACTTTTTTCATAAATATTTTCTGTTTGATTGTTCTCTGCGCTCAAAGAATCGTTGATCTCAAGGTACAAAGGCAGAAGCACCGCAATATGTACCTTGGCAAATCCAGAAGTATCATTGGTAGCCCAGAAAAGATCACTTGACTTAACCCGAGCCCTATGCTTCTGCTTTGATTTTTGCTTTATTGGCACCACAATGTACTTCCCCACTTTTAAGCCATCAACAACTTCTGGGTTTAGACTTAACAATTCTTCTTGTGTACAATTAAAGCGCCTCGCTATTGAACTAAGGGTGCTACCAGACTCAACGCGATATAAATCAAACATTTTTTTATTAGAAGAAGCTACGGGTGGCGGGCTGGCCTTTTTGGGTGTTTGCGTTATATCATTTTTAGGCAGTTTTATGGTTTGCCCTATTTGTAAGCCGTTTTCTTTTACCGTGGGATTTAAAGCAAGAAAAGTTTCTTCAGAAATACCTGCGGCACGGCATATTGAGTAAACCGTTTCTTTGGGTTCTACGATTTGGTAGGTATATGCGCTCGAGTCTTCGGTAATATTGTTTTGAGGAGCATTGGCTGATGGAATTTTGATAACCATATCCACTTTAAGCCCATCAACCAATTCTGGATTTAAGGCGATTAAATCAGCCTCAGAACAGCCATAGGTTTTACATAAACCATAAATTGTTTCTTGTGGCTTAACGGTATGTGTGAGAACCTTTGCGTTTACCGCAGGCGCTGCTTGTATTGGAATAATGAGGATGGCACCTTCGCGTAAGCCAGTAGCAATATCCGGGTTGTATTTAACCAATGTTTCTGGCGAAATGCTGTACTGCTTGGCGATGCTGTAAACGGTTTCTCCCGCCAAAACAGTATGCCGGTTATACGCCTCTTGACCCATCAAGTGCATTGATGATAAAACAATAAAAACGCTACATAAGAAATGCTTTATTCCCATTCTATTGTTGCTGGCGGTTTGCTACTAATATCATATACCACCCGGTTTACGCCTTTCACTTTGTTAATAATATTGTTAGACACTTCTGCTAAGAAGTGATAAGGCAAATGTACCCAATCGGCTGTCATACCATCAGTACTCTCAACAGCACGCAAAGCAACCACTTGCTCATAGGTACGTTCATCGCCCATAACTCCTACACTTTGAACAGGAAGTAAAATAGCACCTGCCTGCCAAACTTGGTCATACAAATTATGTGCCCTCAAGCTTTCAATCCAAATATGATCTACCTCTTGTAGTAACGCAACTTTCTCAGCCGTAATATCTCCTAAGATTCTAATGGCTAAACCAGGACCAGGAAAAGGATGCCGCCCAAGGAGTTCTTCGTCTATACCCAGTGCACGTCCTACACGCCTTACCTCATCTTTAAAAAGCATGCGTAAAGGCTCTACAATGTCTAATTTCATGAAATCAGGCAACCCCCCTACATTGTGATGACTCTTAATTGTAGCACTTGGCCCTTTTACAGAAACAGACTCAATAACGTCTGGATAAATTGTACCCTGCCCGAGCCATTTGATATTAGTTAGGGCATTTGCCTCGCGATCAAATGTTTCAATAAACACACGACCAATAATTTTTCGTTTTTGCTCAGGATCGCTAACGCCCGCCAAGTTGCTCAAGAACTCTTCACTGGCATCTACGCCCTTCACATTTAAGCCCATGTTGCGATATTGATGCAATACATTGTCAAATTCATTTTTGCGCAACAAACCATTATTCACAAAAATGCAGAACAAATTATCACCAATTGCCTCACTTAATAAAACAGCTGCAACGGTACTATCTACACCGCCACTTAAGCCTAAAACAACCCGATCATCACCAATCGTATTTTTTAGCTCTGTAACAGTGCTTTCAATAAATGAATCAGGCGTCCAATCTTGAGAACACGTACAGATGTCTACAACAAAATTGTGTAGTAAGGTCATGCCATCTTTACTGTGATACACTTCTGGGTGAAATTGTATACCAAAAGTTTGCTCACCCACAATTTGATAGCCAGCCACGGCAACCTCTTTTGTACTTGCCACCAATGCAAAATTTTGCGGCAGTTGCATAATGGTATCTCCGTGGCTCATCCAAACCTGAGAGCCTTGATGTATATTTTTAAAGAGCGGACTGTCTTGGTGTATGAATGACAAATTTGCGCGACCATACTCCCTAACCTTGCTCTTTTCTACAATACCGCCATTGGTATGCGCCAAAAACTGCGCACCGTAACAAATAGCCAGCGTTGGATAATGCCCTTTAATTAACGTTAAATCTGGTTGTGGTGCATCTTTTTGAAGCGAGCTAAACGGACTTCCTGAAAGAATTACACCCTTTATATGGGTGCCTAATTCAGGTATTGCATCAAAGGGATGGATTTCACAATAAACGTTCAACTCACGAATTCGCCTTGCGATGAGCTGTGTATATTGAGAACCAAAATCTAGTATCAGAATGGTTTCTTGCATGCCACAAAGGTAAACGGAATTACATGTTTTACAGATGCAAAATCAGAACCAAGACACAGCCCATGTATGGCTTTTTAGAAGGGCGAAGAAAGTGCCTCATTAGTTAAAAACGAGCTATCCGTAAGCGCTTTTAAAAATGAAATTAAATCCAAACGCTCTTGGGCTGTAAGGGTAAAAGAAACAATTTCAGTAGATTTATTTGGGTGATTTTTTCCACCTGTTTGGTAAAAGTTGATAACCTCTTCTAGGGTTTGTATGCTGCCATCATGCATATATGGCCAAGTTACCGCAATGTTGCGTAGTGTAGGTGTTTTCATTTTGCCATAATCGGCAGAATCTAAAGTGAACCTCCCCCTGCCATAATCTTTATAAACTTGATAAAGCCCAATGTTATGGAAGTTGTCATCCCAAAAAAACGGCTCTACGTGACAAGAAACGCAATTTAATCGTGCACTTTTAAAAAGGGTTAGACCGCGCTTTTCAGCCTCACTTAATGCAGTTGAATCACCGCGCATATAAGCATCATAAGGCGTATTGAAAGAAAACAATGTGCGTTGAAATGCAGCCAAGGCATAAACTGCACCTTTATATGAGGGCCGGGTTGAAAAAGCATCTTGAAATAAACTTTGATACTGCGGATTTTTATTCAACCTCTTTTCAATGATCGCTGCATTGCTATTCATCTCAACATCTGTTAATATTGGCGGATGCACTGCACGCTCTAATGTTTTTACGCCACCTTCTTTAAAGAATTGTGTAGCATAGCCCACGTTTGTTAGCGTTGTAGTATTTCTAAAGCCTTTTTGATGGTTAAAACCAATGCTGACACCCGCTGTATCTGCAAAAGCATATTCTTGTAAATGGCAGCTGGCGCAACTAATACTTGAGTCTATGGATAAAACTGGGTCATAAAACAAATGGCGACCAAGTAATACTTTTTGAGGTGTAGTAAAATTATCGTGCGGTGTAACTACGGGTGGTACAGATGTATTAATGGAAGCATCTGGTGTTGGACTTGAACAACTCAAGAAACCAAAAAAAACCAGTATAAAATGGGCAAAATGCCTCATTTAGAGAACACTAAAAGCAGCAATCCAATTTTCTATAAACTTAACCGAGATATGATAATCACTTGGCTCTGTATGCGTTTGTGGCTCCGTTGGTATATTAATGATGCCACCCGGACCATTAAATACAGCCGCCAAATCAATTTTAATGCGCATTGTAGTGGTTTCGCCCTTAGCTATGGTAAATGGGTTGATAAATTCGCGCTCACCGTAGAATTCATCTGCGCCAGGATGATATGCAACTAAGATATCATTTGATGAACCTAAAGGGCCGTTTTCATTGGCTTTGGCATCCATGCGCACAAAGCGATATTTGGTGGCCCAACTCCAGTACATGGCCTGTGCTGCACTTAAGGGCTCTTCAGGTAAAAATTGTACAGGATCTGATGCGTTTAATAGACTGTCTAAACCAAAACCTATTTTTATCTTATCATAGCTACCAGGGCTAAGCTTAAAAGAGAATGCCATACCATCAAGCGGTTCGGCAGCATTTGCCAACAATACCTCAGCGAGTTTATCTACCTCGCCACTTGTGCGTGTGGCCGAAAGATTAGATAGATAAAATTTTAAAAACTCAATTTTAAAAGCGTTTACGTCATCAATGCTCACAACATCATTCCAGAGCATTGGATTTTCTCCATTGTAAAATTCAAAAGTCAGCTCTAGCGTACCCTTGTTTTCTGGTTGCTCCGGCTTTGGATCATCTTTACAACTAGATCCATAAAAGACCATAGCGGCCATAAATAGGGTAGCAATTAGCGTTGACTTTTTCATTATAGCTGAAGTTTATATGCTTGAAGGAAATTATCTTTTAATGCATTTGCCTTTTGCATGTCATTGGCATTTGCAGGATCTGAAGAAATGGTGGGTGTTGCCAGAGGTGCTAAGCCATTAAATAACATTTCTATTTGCAAAATCACATCAAATGTAACCGCCTTGCCCGTAACCAAGTTAAAGCTCTTGGCCATACCAAATTCGCTTGTGAGATCATCTGTAGCAATTTGCCACTTAAGCGGTATAGATGGTTCAGCATTTGGTTTATCAGGATCTTGAATACGTCCTGTAATTACAACGAAATTATAACCCTTACCACTACCGCGGTATAACTTACCATCTCTAAGAATACTAGTCTCTGGCTGATCTGCGGGGGCTTTGGCGTTGGTTACGCTATTTAAACCGATGAGATATCTATAAAAACCGCTGTAACTTCCTGGAGGCAATTGGTAGAGGTATACATCATTGCCCGTGCTTAGCTTCCAAACATCAGGATCGCCTGCCGGCAAAGTATCGCCTTGATCTACGAAATAAAAATTAGAGTGTACAATTTCGATTTCGTCTATCTTGAGATTTGCGCCTCCTAAAAAGTATAGTGAATCAGGGTTGTACAAATAACCATTAACATAAGGGAACACCTTAATCCGCACGTTATCTGCTGTAAGTGTACTTTCTTCATTTTCATCAAGGATGCTTTTTTTGCATCCTTGTGCTAGGAGTACAAGACCAACTAATAAAGCTGTATACGCAAAGGTTTTGTGAGTGTGTTTCATGCTATTATGCTTCAAAAATATATACCAAAGTAACGTTTAACTGTGATTTAGGTTGCGTAGGTATGGGTGGCAATGAGTAATCGAATTATACTATCGAGTTTTCTTCTAATTGAGGTACTTTGAGGAAATCTTCTGTTTGCTCTATGGCCTCCATAATTACGTTTAAAATAGCATCTGCTGGGGCATCATAATCCAATTGAAGCGGCTCTTTAAAGGTAATACTCAATTCCACATCCTTCATTTTTAGAAAGAGTCCTTTTTTATCAAATGCACGTCTAAAACCATTAACCACAACTGGAATTACAATTGGACGCAATTCTTTAATGATATGCGCTGTACCCTTCCTACCACGAACAAACGGTGTTGTTGTACCCTGCGGAAAAGTGATTACCCATCCGCTATTGATTGCTGTTTTTATCTTATTGATATCTCGCGGATCAACACCCCGATCTACATTTTTACCCTTGCTGCGCCATGTTCTTTTAATGGAAACCGAACCAACGTATGCGAATAATTTTGGCAGCAATCCAGATTTCATAGTTTCTAATGCCGCAACAAAATAAACGTTTAACCGTGGGCTGAATAAACTCCAAAAGAAGTTAATACGATCAAAAACGCCCCATTTTGTGGCATTAAAAACCTGATACATACAGGCTACATCAGCAAAATACGTTTGGTGATTACTCACAAAAAGCACCCTGGTCTTTGGTAGTTCTTTGAGCACCTTAGAACCCTTTACCGTGGTGTGGTTGGCAATGTTGAAACGATACCAAGAAATAGCTCCAAAAATGAAGATGATAAACCGCTTTAACAGCAGGTTATTTCCAAATGCATCTTGTTTAAACGGGTTTAGTGTCATGCGTAAAAAATGGGCGGCAAAGATACAATTTGAAACAGGCACTAAATTATACCTCTAAATGATTTGAAAAACGTGTTCATTGGCGCATAACGCACATTATGGCGATTTACGCTCTATCAAACAAATGGGTAAGCTCTGCAATCATCATTGCGGTTGCCCCCCATACCACCTCGTTGTGTATTAAATATGCTGGTACACGCAGGGTACTACCCTGCACATTTACTTCCGTTTCTCTAAGGTTAGATGGATTTAAAAATGCGTTGAAGGGTATTTCTAAGATTTTTTGAACTTCCTGAACTTCTGGCACAAATTGCGGCCTTACTGCCGCTACACCAACCACGGGTTGCACTAAAAAGTTACTTGGCGGAATATAAACTTCAGACAGACCACCAAGCACCTTAACAGCTGTTTGGGGTACGCCAATTTCTTCACAAGTTTCTCGTAATGCTGTAGCGTATAAGTCAGGATCATGTTGCTCCCACTGTCCTCCAGGAAAACTTATCTGTCCACTATGAACACCAGGATAATCATGGCGCTTCATTAACACAAGATGCGGAACCTCTTTAACAGGATAAAACAAAGCCAAAACACCTGCCTTTCGCGGGTTATTGGTGATTTTTATTTCTTCCAAGTTTATGCTTTTTCGACCCGCTGGCACTAATTTGTGTTGCACATTTAGTCCTGGCAAGGTGCCTTGCAGAGCCTCAGACAAATAACCTGTAAAGGCAGAAAACGAATTATCCCAACCAGGCATTGAGCATCCAAATTTCTTTTTCTTGTTGCGCAATAAACTGCGTAGCCATGTCTGCTGTACCATCATCACCATGCTCTACCGCAAGGCTTAGAATTTCGCGCTCTAGGTCTAATAAAATCTTAACACCCTGAACAATGCGCTCTACACATGCCCTACCTTCAGAAATATTTTCTGCAGGTGAAATTGAAGCTGCGCCGAGATATTCTGCAAATGAATGCTTTGGTGTAAAGCCCATTGTTAAAATGCGCTCAGCAATGAGATCTATCTTTAATTGCGCATCATTGTAGTATTCTTCGAATTTTACATGAAGTTCAAAGAAATCACGACCACGTAAATTCCAGTGAAAACCGCGTAAATTTTGGTAATGAATCTGATAATTGGCTAGTAAAATGTTCAGTTTTTTGGCCACTACCTCACTATTTGCTTGAGGTAATCCTATTTGTGTATTTGTCATTTTTACAGTGCGTTTTAAGCGTTAATATTGCGCTTTGGTTATCCCCAAAAGTAGCACTTATTACGCGTTATAAAGTGTTACTAAAGTAGAATGCACCTATATATAGATAAATTGTTTTTATGACTATTACCCAACTCAATTATATCATTGCCGTTGATAATCACCGTCACTTTGGGCGTGCTGCAGAAGCGTGTTTTGTTACACAACCAACTTTAAGTATGCAGATCCAGAAATTAGAAGATCAACTGGGCGTGATTATTTTTGATCGAAACAAACAACCCGTAGAACCCACATTAATTGGTAAAAAATTAATCGCGCAAGCGCGAAATGTAGTAGCCCAAGCAAATACACTTGAGCAATTAGCACAAGTTGAAACCGGCTTATTGCGGGGTGAATTTAGACTCGGCATAATTCCCACAGTTGCCACAAATTTGATATACCGTTTTGTTGATAGATTTAGAAGAGAACTACCTGAAATTCACCTCATTATTGAAGAATTACGCACAGACCAAATTATAGAGGGGCTCAAATTAAACAAGCTTGATGCCGGCATTCTCGCTACACCTTTAGAGCACAAATCTGTAACTGAAATACCTATTTACTATGAGCCCTTTATGGCTTTTGTACCCGAAGGTCATAGGCTGGCTAGTGACGAATTTGTTTTGAGTAGCGAATTAGACATGGCGGATATGCTACTGCTTAATGAAGGACATTGTTTTAGAGCAAGTGTGATTAACTTATGTGGAAAGTCACAAGAATCTAAGCGAAAGATTGAGCTTGAAAGCGGCAATTTTGAAACCTTAATCAAATTGGCGCAACTGGGTTATGGCATGACGCTTTTGCCCTATTTAACAGCTATTGACTTACCCCAAGAGCTAAGAACATTTGTTAAACCCATTGCAGAGCCAACGCCAACTAGAGAAATAAGCATTGTTTATTCTACTGCGCACACAAAATCTGCTGTCATAGAAAAACTTGAACCACTTTTAAGAAAGAGTGTTCCCGAGCGTTTGCTGTTTGAAAAAAATACGGTTGTAAATCCTATTTAATTTACCACGAGCGCCTTTTCTGCTGGGGCCAACCGTGAAAATGCCCGGTAATAAGCATGATAGTCTAGTATTTTTTTTACGTAAACCACAGGCTGAATGCCGTTACAATAGCCACTTTTAACAACGGGATCTCGATAATACTTTGGTTGCGATTTTTTTAGCAACATCACCTCTACATTGTCTTTCCAAAGATGAGGATTTAGGCCATACTTTTCTGCCAAACGCATAGCATCAAGCACATGCCCCGGACCAGCGTTATAGCTGGCAAGTACAAAAAACTGCAGCTGTGTGGTATCTGGTAAACGTTCGTACCAAAATTTATCTAGCCATTGTAAAAACCGCGTACCAGCTCTAATGTTAAATTCTGGGGTATACAGTTGCACCTCTTCTACGCCAAAACGGGCTGCTGTGGTGGGCAATACTTGCATTAAGCCAACGGCACCAAAAGGAGATACCACTTGCGGATTAAACTTACTCTCTTTATTAATTAAGGCAGCTAACAAAAGCCAATCCCACTCAATATAATTTGCGTATTGCTTAATTAGTGGATCATAAGGTGATATTTGGCCATCCATAACTGCAAGGTAGTTTTCGCGTTGCCGCAGTTGTGTTTTTGAACCAAAATACTTGTTGTAAATAATGTTGTAATGCGAAGAGTTCTTGCGTTCTTCAATCCATTTTTCTAGCATACCCATCAAAGCAGTTTGACCCTTAGGTATAGCCCAAGCAATACTTTGACTCAAGCTTAGGGGAACTGAAAAATCAAGATTTGGATAAATACCACCATGAATCTTAGCCATGTTTTCATCTATAACGGTGTAATCTATTTCGCCATTGGCCAGCATGGTAATGAGCTCATCTGTTCCGGTTTCTCCTTGCACGCTTTCAACAAAAAAATCAACGCCATTTTCTTCTTTTAAATGCTGTAATCTTTCGTAGAATGACGAGCCTGCATTCACATAAATAGTCTTCTCATGGAGTTCTAATGCGTCTTGAATCATTCGCGCTTTCTGCTGCCTTATTGAAAGTTTACGATAATTATCTGGCAAGCGTTGGGCCAAAACCTGGCGCGTACGCAAAATCTCTGGCGAAAAGTCTACGCGTTGCTTGCGCTCTGCCGTTACAGTAATATTTCCTGCCGCTAAATCGCCTTTACCAGCAATCAAACTATCCAATAAAAACTCAAATTCACGAATTACTTTTACCTCTAAGGCTAAGCCATTTTCCTTGCAAAAGAGTTTCAACATTTCATATTCAAAACCGCGTGGCTGCCCTTTTAGGATATAGTAACTGCTTAAATTATTGCTCATCAACACCACCAACTTTCCATCTTTAAGAAAGGGCACATCGGCTATAGAATCATTTATTACTGACTCCTCATTTTGTGTTGTAGAATGTTGCTGGCAACACACAATTAGAACAAAAAAGAATAAGCTTAATATAAATTTAACCAACCGCAATGCGCAATATTTTTATGTGAATGAATGTAATACTCTCTACCGAATACCAATAATACCTATTAAGCATAGTTTTCAACAAGTCAAAAAGATGACTACTACTGCTTATTATTATGCAGCCTAAATCTGTGGTAAACTGAAAAATTGATCCGCCCAGAAAACCTAAATCACTGCTTATGACTATGGATGTATTGGTTAGCTTTGCGCGCCAATTAAGCTGATAAAAACTGCTTGAAAATGCTCGGATTAAAATTACCCACCGACCCAAGATGGGCTAACATAGCGGAAAAAAATATAGATGAAATCTTAACAGACCACGCGTTTTGCGAACAAAAAGCCGCTTCATATGCAATCTCACTCATTGTAACCTATCCCGAATATTCTGACTTGGTAACTGCAATGACAGATCTTTCTAGAGAAGAAATGGGACATTTTAAGATGGTTCATAAGCGCATTCAGGAAAGAGGCTTAACCCTGGGTAGAGAACGAAAAGATGAATATGTAAACCGTATCAATCAATTTTTTCCAAAAACTGGAGATCGCAAAGAGCGCCTCATACAACGTTTGCTTATTGCAGCACTTATTGAGGCACGGAGCTGCGAGCGTTTTAAGGTGCTTTCAGAAAATATTCAGGACAAAGAATTGGCAGAATTCTATCGTAACCTTATGATTAGCGAAGCCAATCACTATACCATGTTTTTAAAATTTGCGAGACAATATGGCGAACGCGAAAAGGTAGATTCTATGTGGCAAGACCTGCTCACCTATGAAGCCACCATCATGCAAGACTTTGGCAATAAAGAACTTATTCACGGATAACATTAAAGAAATGGAACTAAAAAGAACCGCTTTTTATCAAAAAAGCATCGCGGCAGGCGCTAAAATGGTACCCTTTGCAGGATACGAAATGGCCGTACAATATGAAGGGCTCACGGCAGAACATCATATGATTAGAAAGCATGTTGGCATGTTTGATGTAAGCCATATGGGCGAATTCTTTGTTGAAGGGCCAGAAGCACTCAACTTAATTCAGTGGATTAGTAGCAATGATGCAGCAAAGCTAACACCAGGAAAAATTCAATACAGCTGTATGCCGAATGATCAAGGCGGCATTGTGGATGATCTGCTTGTGTACTGCATTAACGAAAACGCATATATGCTCGTGGTAAATGGGGCTTGTTTAGATAAAGATTGGGCGTGGATTAATGCACAAAATCGGTTTGATTGCACGATAGAAAACCGGAGCGATAACATCAGCTTGCTGGCAGTTCAAGGGCCTGATGCTGCAGAAGCCATGCAGAAGCTTACTTCAATTGATTTGAAAGGTATGACTTATTACACCTTTGATAAAGGCACCTTTTGTGGCTTTTCTGATATCATCGTTTCTGCAACAGGTTATACTGGTGCTGGTGGATTTGAAATTTACATGCCTAATGAAGCTGCATCAATAATATGGGACGCTTTAGTAGATGCTGGCATTAAGCCTGCTGGCCTTGGAGCCCGTGATACCTTACGTCTTGAAATGGGCTTCTGCCTCTACGGAAATGATATTAATGATACCACCTCGCCAATTGAAGCAGGCTTGGGCTGGATTACCAAATTCACCAAACCGTTTGTTAATAGCGAAGCCCTAAAAGCACAAAAAGAAGGTGGTGTGAGCCGCAAACTTGTAGGTTTTGAGCTCATTGATCGTGGTGTTCCACGCCATGATTACCCAATTTGCAATGCCTCTGGTGAGGTTATCGGGCAAGTAACCTCAGGTACCATGTCGCCCAGTTTAGGCAAAGCGATTGGTCTTGGATATGTGCCAAGCGCACTTAGCAAAGTAGATTCTGAAATTTATATTGAAGTTCGAAAAAAGCTTCTTAAAGCCAAAGTGGTGAAAATCCCCTTCTATCAAAATCAATAATCTTTTTAGCAAGAAATAATAATCTAAAGCTTCGTGTTTAAACATAAATAATTCTGTGCCATGCATGCGCGAGAGGACTATTTAGAGATAAACAGAAAAACATGGGACGCCAAAACACCGCTCCATATAGCTTCTGATTTTTATGATGTAGAAAGATTTATCGCTGGAAAGACATCGCTTAATAATATTGAACTAAACCTTCTTGGTGATGTTCGCGGAAAAAAAATCCTCCATCTACAATGCCACTTTGGGCAAGACTCTATTGCGCTATCAAGAATGGGCGCAGAGGTAACAGGTGTTGATTTTTCTGAAACTGCAATTTATGAAGCAAAAAAACTGGCGAAGAAATGTGGTACAGACACCGCCTTTATTTGCAGCGATGTTTATGCGCTTAATGATGTTTTAAGCGACACATTTGATATCGTTTTTACCAGTTATGGCACCATAGGCTGGCTACCAGATTTACAACCTTGGGCAAAGATTATCTCGTCATTTTTAAAACAGGATGGCCGCTTTGTATTTGCAGAGTTTCACCCATTTGTTTGGCTATTTGACGATTCATTTAATAATATTGTTTACAGTTACTTCAACACCGAACCCATACTAGAAACCGAAACAGGTTCTTATGCCAATCGCAAATCTGAAGCTACATTTAAGAGCATCACATGGAATCATCCATTAAGTGATGTTTTTAAAGCCCTGATGACAAATAATCTCAGTCTAGAAAAATTTCAAGAGTTTGATTACTCGCCCTACCCATGTTTTAATAATGTTGTTGAGGAAGAATCTGGTGTTTTTAGAATCGCCAATTTCAACAGTAAAATACCACTGGTTTATGCATTAGTAGCCATAAAAACCAAAATTTCTTAGCGCAAATCCTAGCGCACAATACGCCATACAGAAGCAGCAAATCTTTTAATGCCCAAATAACGATATTGCAGTAAAAATCGCTTGTTTTATACGTAGCTAGAGGATACTGAACGGTTTAAAATTTATCAGCAAGAAAAGCAATGGCGTAGATTTTTTAGACAGTTATTCATTGCATAATAACAATTCTACTATATTTAACACCGTATTCAATCTAACCACCTTACTATGAGTCTTCACCAAAAAATTGATGAGGTAGATAAACGTATTCTACTTTTTCTCACCAAAGATGCTCGCAAGCCTTTTACAGAAATCGCTAAAGATTTAGACGTAAGTCCTGGAACCATCCACGTACGTGTAAAAAAAATGGAGCAACAAGGCCTTATTAGAGGCGCCTCCTTACACATTGATTATTCTAAATTGGGCTATTCTTTTGATGCTTATGTTGGCATTAAACTATCTAGAAGTATTCTGGCACCTCAAGTAATAAATGAACTAAAATCAATTCCAGAAGTTGTCATGGCTCATTTAGCCACTGGCAAATATGGCATCTTTTGCAAAGTGCGGTGCGCAGACGCCACGCATGGTAAAGAGTTAATTCTCAAACTGAACAATATTGATGGTGTGGTAGACACAGAAACCATGCTCTCTTTAGAAGAATGCATTAACAGCCATAAGCTATTGATGGAAAACATTGTAAATAATTCTTAAACACCCGTAGTCTTTCTACAAAAAAAGCGCCCTCAATGTCAGGGCGCTTTTTATTTCTATTAAATGTATTCTAGGTTTAATAGTAACGCTTACGTCTTACTTGGGCGATGTATTTACTCAGCCTTACTACCTGTCTGCTGTAGCCATATTCATTATCATACCACACGTAAAGGTTTACATTCTTGCCATCATTATGTACAATGGTAGCCGCACTATCAAAAACACTTGGGTGTGGATTACCTATAATGTCAGAAGAAACCAACTCGTTACTAAGAGAATAATTGATCTGTTCTACCAAATCGCCATGAAGGGCCGCTTTACGCATTGTTTCATTAAGCTCATCTCTTGAAGTTGATTGTTCTAAAGTTAAGCTTAAAATAGCCAAAGAACCATCTGGTACAGGTACACGAATGGCATTGCTGGTTAATTTGGGCCCTAAGCCAGGAATACATTTATCTACAGCAGAACCGGCTCCTGTTTCTGTAATTACCATGTTCATAGCAGCAGCCCTTCCTCTTCTATACTTGCTGTGCATATTGTCTACCAAATTCTGATCATTGGTATAAGCATGAACCGTTTCTATATGACCTCTAACCACACCATAAGTATCATTAATAACTTTTAACACGGGTACTATGGCGTTTGTAGTACAAGAAGCCGCAGAGAAAATATCTACTTCATTAGGATTGAAGAGTGCCTGGTTTACGCCATGCACTATATTCGGAATACCCTTTCCCGGGGCAGTTAAGAGCACTTTGCTAATTCCTTTCGCTTTTAAGTGGCGCGCCAAGGCAACATTATCACGAAATGCCCCTGTGTTATCAATAAGTAGCGCATTATTTATTCCATAGGCGGTATAGTCGATGTCCTCCGGATTTCCACCATCAATAATAGCGATTGGTCTACCGTTCACCACTAAGGCCATATTTTCTGGATCTGCCTCTACTGTACCAGGAAAAGAACCATGCACGCTATCAATGCGCAAAAGCGAAGCGCGTTTTTCTAAACTCAATGCATCACTGCCTCGCGCCACAATAGCACGTAATCTTAACTGTTGACCAGTACCTTCTTGAGCAATCAACTCTCGCGCTACCAAGCGGCCAATTCTACCAAAACCAAAAAGGACAACGTCTTTTGGTTGTGAACTATCTCTGTTTTGTGGCCCGATAAAGTCTGCGAGTTTATCTGCAACAAAAGAATCCATAGAATTATAGGCGTCTTTTTGGTCTGCCCATTCTGCAGCCAGGCGGCCAATATCAAATCTTGCAGGACAAACGTCAGCTTTACAAATAGCGTCTAAAAGTGCTGTGGTATCATGCACCGTGATATTCTTGCCAACAAATTTGCGGGCATATAAATGCAGGTTTAAAATTTCGCTTGGTCGCTTATCAAGCACCTGGTTGCGAAACAGTACAGTTTCAATGCCTTTATCGTAAAACAAATCATGAATTGATTTTACGAAAGCTGTGGCCGCCTTTTCATTTGCAATTGTTTGAGAAACGGCATTTTCGTAGATAGATGACGTCATTTTTGGGGTTTAATTGAATTAAAATCGGGCGCAAAAATAGCCCAATTAAACCCCAGTACAAACCCTTGTAAAAAAAGAATAAGTCGCTCATTATGAACGACTTAAACCTATATTAAAGGGTGTATTTTTTACACTTACTATAGCCCAAATGCGAAGTAATCTGCCCGGCCATTAGGATGAAATCCTTGAATTAAAACACCATCTCCCTGACCAAGTTTGGCAACAAGCTCGTGAATATCTTCTACAGCTTCTACAAATTGATTATTGACTTTTACAATAATGAAGTCTTTAGGCACACCAGCTTTGGCCAGTTTTCCAACACCCGGGTCAACGACTTTTACGCCAAAGCGCAATCCAAAGTTTCGCTTTTCATCGGGTGTTAAAGGCTCAAAACGCGCGCCTAAAAGTTGTTCGGTCGTCATTTCCTCTTTAGAAACCAAATCTGTAGTTCCTTGCTTATTGCGCAGCACCACATCAAATTCTTTTAACTTCTTGCCACGGTAAACCGTTACTTTAATTTTATCACCGGGTCTTTTACGGCCAATTTTTTCAGTAAGCTCGGCCACCTTTGTAACAGCATCTCCATCTATTTTAACTATCACATCACCGCGCTCAATACCAGCTTCTGCGGCAGCCCCATTGCTTGGAACTTCTATAATGTATACACCAGAATTGGTACTTAGCTCTTGCTCTTTTGCTAATTCTGCCGAAACATTAGCAATGTTTACACCTAAAAACGCACGTTGTACCGTTCCGTAAGCAATTAAGTCGTCTACCACTTTACGCACAATGTTACTCGGCACAGCAAAAGAATAGCCTTCAAAGCTCCCCGTGTGGGTAGAGATGGCTGTATTTATACCAATTAACTGACCGCGCGTATTTACTAAAGCGCCCCCGCTATTACCCGGGTTTACAGCTGCATCTGTTTGAATAAAAGATTCAATAGCGGTACGGTCGTTAATAATATTTATGTTTCGTCCTTTAGCGCTTATTATTCCGGCTGTAACCGTTGATGTTAAATTAAAAGGGTTGCCCACAGCCAGCACCCACTCCCCTAGCCGTACATCATCAGAATTAGCAAAAGATAAAGGCACAAGGTCATCGGCCTTAATCTTCAATAGCGCAATATCTGATGCTGGATCGGCACCAATTAATTCCGCCTCAAAAGAGCGATTGTCGTTTAAATTAACCTTGATCGTTTTTGCTCCATCAATAACATGATTATTGGTAACAATATAGCCATCTTCAGAAATGATCACGCCAGAACCACTACCCTCTACCGTATTAGGCCCTTGGCTTCTTCCACCATAAAAGAACTCTTCCCATGGGCTACGCTGCCTTTGCACTGACACGTTTACGTGCACAACGCTATTCACTGACAATTCGGCAGCGGCCGCAAAATCATCTACTTGTAGGGGTTTTTGATTAGCCGTTTTAACATTGACATAACCTGGTGAATTTTCTTGAATAACAACTTGCCTAGGTTGCTGAAAAAAAGTGAGATAAACACCTAATACAAGTCCACTTGCGATAGTAGCCATCAAAAATGTTCTGATATTTTGTTTCATCGTTTGTATGTTTTTTTGTGAAGAAATTCAAAAGCCATACCACGTAAACGCATCAAACTTTTCAATGTTATTTTATTAACAAGGTCTTAACGTAATTCAAATTCATTAAAGATGATCAAAATATGGCTGCAAGATGTCAATCAACTCTTTTGGCGGTCGTTTTGGGCGCATGGTTTTTTGGTCTACAAAAACCAGTGAAACAGAACCAGTGGTTAGTAAATCACCTGCAGCATTTCTTACTTCATGTGCAAATTCTATCCTTGCTCCTTCAAGGGTTTTTATGGTGCTATGCACAGTTAGTAAATCATCGTATTTAGCTGCTTTGTGGTAATTAATTTGAAGCTGTGTAACCGGAAGCAATGTTCCAGCAAGTTCCATATCACGATAAGAGATTCCCAGTTCGCGCAAAGCTTCTACTCTGCCAATTTCAAAGTATTGTGGATATACACCGTAGTAGACGATACCCATTTGGTCTGTTTCTGCATAGCGCACGCGCACACTACTTACCGCTTTGTACATTAACCGTTGATTTTGAGTGACTTAGTGTTATTAGCACAACAAATTGTGATATTGAAGGTGAATAATTTGAGTAAAAAAAAGTGAAGAAACAAGTTGGTTCTAGCTTTTTTGCAAACTTTTTTATCCACATTTTTGGGCCTGCAAATAAGCACTTATTTAACCTCTGTATTCACAGTGTAAAGGTGGTAAGTGTAGCCAAAAAGTTTAACACGCTTTAAAACCAAGGAGATTTTTTTCATGGAAAAAACTGCCGAAGCCGTTTGGAATAACGCATTAGTTTTTATTAAGGATAACATTAACGAACAAAGTTTTAAAACGTGGTTTATACCAATTAGACCTATCAAATTACAAGGTAAAGTATTGACCATACAAGTGCCAAGTAAATTCTTCTATGAATGGTTAGAAGAAAATTACATCAAACTGCTAAAATCAGCCATTACTAAAGAGTTAGGTAAAGATGCCAAGTTGGTATACAGCATTGTTATGGAGAACACCTATGGCAACGCCAACCCGTATACCGTAAAAATACCAAGTAGCAACAGGCCGCCTTTAAAAAACCCACAAGTTGCGATGCCAGTAGAAATTGGCGGGCAAGAAGGCATTCGTAATCCTTTTGTGATTCCAGGTCTAAAAAAGGTACACGTAGAAAGCCAGCTTAACCCCAACTACACTTTTGAGAACTTTGTTGAAGGTGATTGCAACAGACTCGCACGCAGTGCAGGATTTGCTGTTGCAAACAAACCTGGTGGCACTTCTTTCAATCCATTGCTTATTTATGGTGGCGTTGGTTTAGGAAAAACGCATTTAGCCCATGCCATTGGTATTGAAATAAAAGATAGATACCCCGAAAAAACTGTTCTGTATGTAAGTGCAGAAAAGTTTACGCAACAATTCATAGATGCAATCAGAAATAACAGCAAGAACGACTTCGTTCACTTTTACGAAATGCTTGATGTTTTGATCATAGATGATGTACAATCTTTATCGGGAAAAGAAAAAACCCAAGATGTTTTCTTTGAAATCTTTAACCACTTACATCAGCACGGTAAGCAAGTCATCTTAACTTCAGATCGTGCGCCTGTAGATTTACAAGGCATGGAGCAACGCCTGCTAAGTAGATTTAAATGGGGATTGAGTGCTGATTTGCAAAAACCTGATTTAGAAACGCGCATCGCTATTTTAGATAAAAAGCTATACAATGATGGTATAGACATGCCAGAAGATGTTGTAGAATATCTGGCTTATAGCATCAATAGTAATGTGCGCGAATTAGAGGGTGCATTGATTTCGTTATTGGCACAGTCTTCACTGAACAAGAAAAAAATCACCATTGATTTAGCTAGGCAAATGATTGATAAGTTCGTGAAAAATACCACACGCGAACTTAGCATAGACTATATACAAAAAGTTGTTTGCGACTATTTTGACATGCCTATAGATCTTATAAAAAGTAAAACGCGCAAGCGCGAAATTGTACAAGCGCGCCAGTTAACCATGTACTTTGCAAAGCAGCTCACCAAAAATAGCTTGGCTACCATTGGTGCACAATGCGGAAATAAAGATCACGCAACAGTACTGCATGCGTGCAGAACGGTTAATAATTTGGCGGAAACAGATAAACGTTTTAGAACATACGTTGATGATCTACGAAAAAAGCTAACACTAGCATAAACCTTAAGCCTCATTTTATGAGGCTTTTTTTTGCTTTAACAATCCCTTTGTTTTTTGGGGAATGAATTCAAAATCACTCCCCATGCATCCTTACATAAAACTGAACCATCATCTTGAAAAAGGTGATTTATAGACCACTAAACTCAATAGCTTCAACATTAGACGCTACCTTTTTTAAAAACGAATCAAACTGTATCTTCCGCTTATTATCTTCGTACACATGAAAATATTAATGGTTTGCTTAGGCAATATTTGTCGTAGCCCAATGGCAGAAGGCATACTTCGCGCAAAGAGTACCCACCTACAAATTGAAGTTGATTCAGCTGGCACCAGCAGTTATCATTACGGAGAAAACCCTGATGTGCGTGCTGTACATACACTTCGTAAAAAAGGCATAAACATCAGCAACCTTATTGCAAGACAGTTTACCACGGCAGATTTTGATGCCTTTGATATCATTTTTACAATGGATAAGAGCAACTATGATAATGTTATTGCTTTGGCACGCTCTAACCAAGACAAACAAAAAGTGAGGATGCTGGTAAATGAACTACATCCAGGCAGCAACGGCGAAGTACCTGACCCGTATTTTGGCGGAGATCAAGGGTTTGAAGATGTTTATAACCTAATAGATGAAGCCACCGACAAATTTTTAATGCGACTGCAAAATGAAGTTCAATAAAGGCATTCTCTATCTCATTCCAAATTTATTAGGCGATTGTGAACCATTAGAAGTGCTGCCGCTAAGTGTTAAAAAAACAATTGACAGCATAGACCACTATATCGTTGAAAATGAGAAAAGCGCCCGTGCATTTATTAAGCGCGTTGTTCCTAAAAAACCTCAGCCTGCACTCCATTTATACATCCTAAACAAATACACTGAACCAACTGAGTATAGCAGATTTTTAGATCCATGCCGAGCGGGAAAACCAGTGGGTATCATCAGCGAGGCTGGCGTGCCTTGCGTGGCAGACCCCGGCCAGGCCATTGTAGAAATAGCCCATAGAGATGGCATACGTGTACTGCCAATGGTAGGACCTAATTCTATACTACTTGCCCTTATGGCAAGCGGCATGAATGGCCAAAGCTTTGCTTTTAATGGATACTTACCCATAGAGTCTAATGCCCGAAAAAAAGAACTGCGCAAACTAGAAGTACTGGTTAGAAAAGGTCAAACCCAAGTGTTCATGGAAACGCCCTATCGCAATATGAAAATGCTTGAAGATGTATTAATCGCCACAGATGACGCCATCAAGCTTTGTATTGCCGCAGACATTAGTTTACCTACTGAATTTATCCAAACCAAAACCATAAAGCAGTGGCGCAACAACCTGCCTAACCTACACAAAAGGCCTTGTATTTTTGTGTTGGGCACATAAAATACAATCAGAGAAAACTTAAAGCTATGCGCTTAAACCAAGATTATTCATTGGTAAGTGTCATTTCATCTACCAGGTAGCCCGCACCAGCATATTTGTCGATTACAAAAAGTACATACCTAATATCAACCATGATGTTTCGGCAAATACTTCGATCAAAATTTAAATCGCTCATTGTTCCTTCCCAAACACGGTCAAAATTCAGCCCTATCAATTCGCCTTTACCATTAAGCGCTGGGCTACCACTATTGCCGCCGCTGGTATGATTGCTTGCTATAAAGCACACTGGCATTTTATCGCCTTCACCATAACGGCCATAATCCTTTGTTTGGTAAAGTTCAAGCAAGCGCTGCGGCAAGTCGAATTCATAATCACCCGGTATATACTTGGCCATAACACCATCAAGATAAGTTTGATAAGTGTAGTTAACTGCGTCTTTTGGTGAGTAACCCTCTACCACACCGTAAGTTAATCGCAATGTACTGTTGGCATCTGGGTAAAATTTTCGTTGCGTAAAAACGGCCATTTGTGCAGCCATATATTCACGCTGCAAGGCTTGTATCTGGGCATTTATACGATTATACTCAGGCATCACCTGGTTAACATAGCCGTCAAAAAAGTCCGTCATAACCAAAAAGGCAGGGTCATAATCTAGTATATGCTTTAACTCAAATGGCCTTTCAGCAAGCATTCTATTTAAATACGTAGCGCTGGTATCTTGGCTAAATATTGAATTGCTGTATATGGAATTGGCAAAGCCATTGTAATCCTTTTTGTTGAGTTGCTGATTGATGGCAAAATTTTGCGCAATGAATTTCTTGTCCTGTTCCATGTATATTTCTATCAGGGCAGCCATAATTTCTTTATCCGCCGAGGCTTCAAAATCTGCATAAAATGCATCTATTCCACCCGCCAAGCCAGATGCAGTGCGTTGTATGAGAACGGTGTCTGTTATAGGCGCATTTTGTAGCGCTCTAAAACGTTGCACAAAGCGCATAAGATCAGTGCCGATATAGCCAATTTCTATGAAATAATCACGCGCCACTGCCCACTGCTCTAGCTCATGATAATACACGTTTAGCTGCGGTAAAACTGTATTATATTTTTCCCAAAGCACATCGTTTTTAGAGAGCTGATACATAAAATCTGCTTCATATCTGCGCTTTTTATCAATACCATTTGTTTCTTTAATACCAATGTTTTGACCAATCCATTTTTTCCAGGCGTTGCTTGTGCTCGCATATTTTGAGGCATATTTAATACGCAAAGCATCGCTTTGGCGCATACGGGCATCTAAAAGCTGCAACTTTGTTTCTCTAATGCGAATTTTCAAGACGTTTTGCACATTTACAATTTGATCAATAGCTGCTGCAGGAATATATTCTTGCGTACTACCCGGATAACCAAAAACCATCGTAAATTCATCTTTCTTACGCGGAGCCAAACTCACCTTTAAATGGGTAATGGGTTGGTAGGGCACATTGGTCATACTTGGTGCGGCAGGATTGTTAGATGCATCCGCATAAATGCGAAAGATGGAAAAATCACCCGTGTGGCGCGGCCACATCCAGTTATCTGTGTCTGCACCATATTTACCAATGCTGCTTGGCGGGGCACCTACCAAACGTACGTCTTGATAACGCTGTGTGGCAAGAAGAAAATAACGGTTACCCTCAAAAAAAGGCTTTATTGTAAAAAGGAGGTCACTTCCTGTTTTCTTTTCGAGGATGATACTACGCATATTGTCATCAATGATACGCTGCCGTTCACGGTTTGAAAGGCCATCATGAACACCTTTAAGCACATCATTGGTAACCTCTTCCATGTACTTTAAAAACTCTACATACAAATCAGGATTTTGTAATTCTTGCGCGTTATTCATGGCCCAAAAACCATGTTTTAGATAATCATTCTCTACCGAACTATGGCTTTGTATGGCGTCATATCCGCAATGATGATTGGTAAGAACTAAACCTTGAGAAGAAATAATTTCTCCGGTACAAAATCCACCAAAATGAACAATAGCATCTTTTAAACTACTCTTATTGATGGCATAAATATCTTCTGCAGTAAGCTCTAAACCCATAGCTCTCATTTCTGCTTCATTGGCAGAAAGGAGCATCGGAATCCACATGCCTTCATTGGCCTGTGCGGTGTTTAACATCACTAAGGCTACCAATACCTGTGCGTACTTCTTCATTATATGCTGGTGTTTAGTTAGCAAAAATAACTGCTATTAGTATTGCGGCCCGAGTTTGCGGTTATTTTTGCCACAAATACTATTAGATGATGTTCTACAAATTAGCTCAAATTGCTGTAATCATAATTGGTTTAAGCGCCTGTACGCAAGAAAAGCAACCACAAAGCACCTTGAAAATTGAAACGCGTGCCATATCCGATACAGAGATTAAAGTTAGCCTTGCTGATGCAGATTCAACGCTAATTACGGCACAACTGATAAACGGATCAACAACGATAACATTACCGATAAATCGGCCAAGAATGATAGTTGTTGAAATACCTAACCTTAGTAAACCTGTTGTGTTTTTTGCAGATATTAATGAGATGGTGCTTTCTATTAATGGCGAAAGTGATCCTGCAGCATTTACCGTAACTGGAAGCATGTACCAAGATTCTTTGGATGTTTTTGCGCGTATGCAACAGGCCAATAAAAACTATTTAGATATGTACAATAGTGCCTGGCAGCAAGCTATACAGGCCAGTGACTCTTTAACCATGCAATTTGCATACGCTAAACTTGATAGTGCATATTATGCGTTTGAGGATTACAAATTGGCTTTTGCCAAAAGAAATGGCATCATCGGTGCATTAATTGCCCAACGTTATCTATATGAGGCGTCATACAGTGATCTCAACGACATTTATGAAAATATACCTGTTCTTTTTCAAGAAGATGAACTTGTAAAAGACTTTAAAAAGCGTGTTGACATCTTAAAAAATACGCAAGTGGGTATGCGATTTACAGACATCACCCAAGCGGATACCACTGGTGCGCCTTTGAGTATAAGCGCTGTTTCTGGTAGCTATGTGTTGTTAGATTTTTGGGCGAGTTGGTGCGGCCCATGCCGGGCGGCAAACCCTGATTTGGTTCAGATTTATAATGACTTTAAGGATAAAGGGTTACAAATTGTTGGCATTAGCTTAGACAACAATAAAGACAACTGGAAACGCGCCATAAATACCGATGGCTTAACATGGTATCACATGAGCGATTTAAAAGGCTGGCAAAATGAAGGTGCCGAGGCTTACGGCATACGGTCTATTCCTCAAAGTATTCTGCTAGATCACCAAGGCTTTATTATCCAGAAAAATTTGTCTACAGAAGAATTGCGCAATTTCTTAGAAGACAATCTCAAAGATTAATATGAGGCTGTTCAAGCTCATTCAGCAAGATAAATATCATATCTTATTGGCTTCGTTATTGGTGTTTTTTCTCTCTATTGCGGCCATTACAAAAGACACTTGGTACACCAAACTTATCATTTCTTTGGGTTTGGCCATTATCTTGGTAGCTGGCATAAACACTTTACAAAAGCGCAGTCTTAAACGCCTTGGTTGGGTTGTAGCTATTCTGTTTGTTACCCTAAACATTATTCATAACATTCATCCTATACCCTTTTTACATCTTACTTCTTTTTTGCTTTTCATTGGTCTGTTAAGCTTTGTAGAAATTGGCATCATTAGGATGTTAATCTTGGCTAAGAGCGTTAAACCCAGTTTTATTATTGGCAGTATTGCGGGTTATCTTCTCATCAGTTTAAATCTTGCTTTTTTTATCTTAACTATTGATGGGGTGATTTTGGGGCACGCACTCTCGGTGCCAATACGCGAAATTGGTTTTCATGGCATTTTATATCATGCCCTTATTACCACAACTACAGTTGGTTTTGGAGATGTTGTTCCAGCTCATCCATTTGTACAGATGGTTTCTGCGCTGGCAGCAGTGCTCGCACAATTTTATATTGCTGTTGTTGTTGCCGTTATTGTTTCTAAACTTCTGCGCCGCAATGCATAAAAAAAGCCACTTTCGTTAGTGAAAGTAGCTCTTCAAAGTTTATTGTTGGATTTTATTTTTCTAAATGATGCGGGTCATCCATTGATGTTTGTCGGCTACTTTGCCCGTACGGATATCGGTTAATCCTTTTTTAAGTTGCATGGCATAACCATCGTCTGGTGTTGGTATATCAAAAAACTCTTCTTTGTGGCCAATGCCATTAATTTGACTAACAACAGCCGCTGTACCCATACCAAACATTTCTTTGAGTTCACCAGCACGTGCAGCATCCATCAACTCATGTACTGAAATAGGACGTTCGGTAACATCCATACCCAAATCTGCGGCTAATTTTAAAATGCTATCACGTGTAATACCTGCTAAAATACGATCGCTGAGTGGCGGTGTGGCCATTTTATCACCTATGCGCACCATCACATTCATGGTGCCACTTTCTTCTATGTATTTATGTTCGCGATGGTCTGTCCAGATAATCTGCTTAAATCCCTGCTCTATGGCCTTTTGCGTAGGATAAAATGCCCCACCATAGTTACCAGCGGCTTTAGTAAACCCAATTCCACCCTCTGTGGCGCGGGTATAAAAATCTTCAACCTTTACCTTTACAGCACCGGGATAATAAGGTCCAACGGGACTATTAATAATGGCGAAGGTATACTCCTCACTTGGTCTTGCTGCTATAAACTCACTGCTACCAAACAAAAACGGACGTATATACAAACTGTGATCTGGTGTTCTTGGTACCCATTCTTGATCCAATTCAATAAGGCTTTTTAATCCTTCCATGAAAATCTCTTGGGGTACTTCGGGCATAAGAAGTCGCGTAGCAGAACGATTTAATCTTTCAAAGTTGGCTAATGGCCTAAAAATACTCACGCCACCATCTTGCATTCTGTAAGCCTTTAAGCCCTCAAAGGCCGCTTGGCCATAATGCAATGTATGTAGCGCATATGAAAGGCTAACTTTTCCATAAGGCACAATCTCTGGCTCTTGCCAAGCGCCATCTTTAAAGTGACAAACCAGCATGTGATCTGCAAAATATTTGCCGAAAGGCAGATTAGAGAAGTCTATGGTATCAATACGCGATTTAGGGGTTCTTGATATCTTCATCTTAAGCTTTTGGGGTTGGGCCAAAGGTAAGATAAAATGCTTCTTTGGCATATCAACCTCAGACGCTGTAGAGCGCTTGACCAAGACATTAACATAGAATATATTTGCCGCATTAAATGAATACCCTAATGAAAAGATTTTTAATTGGCAGTCTTGCCCTAGTCATTATCGCAGCGTGCAACAATTCACAAACCAATACTGATAATGAAGCAGAAACAAATGATGTTGTAGTTGCTGAATATGAGTTTTTTGGTGATAGCACTTTAACACCAGATGATGCTGTACCTAGCACCCAGCTTATCGCTTTTATGGATGGCAGAGATAGTGTTGCTGCTAAAGTATCGGGTACTATTAGTGAGGTTTGCCAAAAGAAAGGTTGCTGGATGAGCGTAGAAGTAGACAATGGCAAAAGCATGCACGTAACGTATGATTATGAATTTTTATTACCGATGAATGCAGCTGGTAAGGAGATGATAATGAATGGTTACGCTTTTACAGATACGATTCCTGTTAACCACTTAAAGCACTTGGCTGAAGACGCTGGTAAAACCCAAGAAGAAATTGATGCCATTACAGAACCTAAGGTTACACTTTCATTCCTTGCTACGGGTGTAATGATCAAAAAGAATTAAGATGAAATTTTTTCCTTTTCTCATAGGATGCTTCTTTGGAGCATCCTTTTTTATATCCTGCAGCAATGCCAGCAATGAACAGCCTGCAGCAGAAGTGCCAGAAGAAAATTGGCAACCTAACATGTATGAGCCCAGCGAATTGGTGGTAATTATGCGTAAGATGTATGAAGACAATCTTGCGCTAAAGGAGCAATTAATAGCTGGCGAAGTGCCACAGCAAGTGCCAGAAGGGTACAAGCAAATCCTAACCGCGCAAGCCACCAATCCTGATGAATTAGGCGACCTTTATTACGCAATGGCGAAGGCATATTTGGCGGGTTATGAAAGCCTAACAAAAGCAGATAGTAGCGCTGCAGTGCCTACATACAACGCCATGATTAATACTTGTATTGGCTGTCATCAGAATTACTGTTTGGGGCCTATACCCAAAATTGAAAAGCTTTACATCAAGCCATGAAGCCAGAACTGCGGTTAACAGCAGATGGCAGCAATACTTTTTTTATCTCAGAACTTGATGAGCACTACCACAGTGTACACGGTGCTAGGCAAGAAAGCGAACATGTATTTATAGCCGCTGGCTTAAATAACAGAACAGAAGATGTACTCTCTATCCTAGAGATAGGCTTTGGCACTGGCCTTAATGCGTTACTCACCGCTTTGGAAGTTCAGAAAAGCAGACGTACTGTTTATTACACTGGGCTAGAAAAATACCCGCTTCACCATGCGCTAATTGCCCAGCTCAACTATGTGGAACAATCAGAAAATGCGCTTGCTAGCAAAGTTTTTTCTGAAATACACAATGCATCCTGGGAGGCATTAATGCCCATCACAGCCGGGTTTAATCTCAAAAAAAGCACCCAAGATTGCGTGGATTTTTTTGCTGTGGATGAATTTCACCTCATCTATTATGATGCTTTTGCCCCTAGCGCCCAACCCGAATTATGGACCACCCAAGTGTTTAAGCAGATGTACACAGCTTTAAAACCCGGTGGCACATTGGTAACGTATTGCGCTAAAGGACAAGTTAAGCGCAACATGAAAGAAGCAGGTTTTTTGATTGAAGCCCTACCAGGCCCACCCGGCAAACGGGAAATGACACGTGCTAGAAAAGATTAATGCACAATTTATTGATTGCTTATCTACACTGCTCCACCACAAAATTGATGCGTGGTTTTAGCCTTTCGCTGCGCAGCGTTTGATATATAAAATTCTTTTCGCGCTCTGTAAGGTGCCAACTCAGGCTTACTTCATCGCTGGTTCTTAGTAAGTCTATGTGCACTACATCCAACGGAAAGTTAACCCACTCACCAGCATAATTTAAAATCTCAGCACGTGCAAAGCCTTGCAAGGTTGAGAAATTCTGAACCATTGCACCAAAGGGCTTTACCAGATTTTCTACACGTGTTGTGTACGGATTGGGCTTTATGGCTTCGTCTACCGGGCGTGAAGCTAATGTTTGCACAATAACAACACCCGAAGTGTTATGCGCTATCCAATCTTTAAACGTGTGTAAAAAGCGTATGGTGAGTAAAAAACCATCATTATCTCTGGCTCCTGCATCTAACACCTCCATAGGTGGTTCTGTAGGCAAGGCCACCACTGGCGCTATATATGGGAAGGTACTACTCATGCGTAATGCCGTAACAAAACTCAAACTATCCGCCTGCCGGTCTGCAAAAAATCGCCTAAACTCTACGCCATCATAAACATCAGTTCTTCTTGTTTGAAAGGCAACTTCATGTTTGCTTAAAAAGCTTAATCCCATTGGCGAAATCAACAACCGCTGGCCGCGATTAATAATGGTGGGCGTGAGAATAAGTAGTGGCACAGCGCCTTTACTTTCTTGCTCTGCATAATGCACGATGGGCTTGTTAAGAATGAATTCTGTATTCAAATTAAAACGCTTATCCCATGCCATGCCCCGATCAAAACGATATGAAAATCCAGATGCTTTAATTTTTTGCAAAGGGATAAAAAAGTCATTTACCGCCATCGTATAGCCTACGGCATTAAGTATATCCGTACCTAAAACATCAAAATAATATTTGCCATTAATACCCAAAAGTTTGCCTGCATTGCGTTGCTCTTGTAACTCTCTATAATATGCTGCCCCAATAATACCGCCACTAGATCCTGCAATTAAAAACAAGCGATCATAAAATGAACCGCCGGTTATGCTATCTATGTACTGCATAGACGCCAGCGTAAACAAGGTAGATCTCAGTCCGCCACCACTACTATTTAAAATTATTAGTTTGGGTTTTGCTTCTTTCTGCCGCGCTTTCCAGCCATCTAGGGCATTAATCATGGCTAACTTATCTTCAGCAAGTATAGAATCTGTGGTGAGTTGTGCTATGGCCTCGTATGTATATGGCAGAGGCGTTTTTTCATAATCTAATCCGGGCACTTCTGCCAGGTGTTTAAAGGCTGTTGTGCCAGACAAAAAGTTAAGTACGATGCCACCAAAAATGAGCACACTTATCGTCCACTGTTTAAGCCAGCTAAAAAGCGCCCCAAAAATCATAAGAAAGGTGGTTAATAAAAGCGTGATACTGGCACCTGCAGGGATAAGCACAAAGCGATTACTGCCAAATGCGCTTAACAAGGTAATAAGGGCCAAAATGCCAATAAAATAAAGTGCTGCGTTTGTGTGGTGCTGTTGTAAAATGCGCAGTCTGTCTTCTTCGTCATAATGCCCAGCAGGCCGCACGCGCCTAATGCTCCAAAAATTACGTAGAAACGTAAAAACGTGCTCGTCAGAAGGCTGGGCGGCAATCTTAGTTTCTTTCTTTATAAATAGCTGAATAGGTTTAGGCAGCGCACTGGCCAAATCATTCAACTTTGGCTTTTTGGTAACCGAGAAAAAATATGTGAATGAGAGCGAAATACTTAGAATGCTTCCCATAATGAGGCCACTTTCTTGTAAAAAAATCTGCATGGCTGTATGCCCTTCTAAGCTTAAGGTATATGCTATATGGAAGCCATAATAAACATAAAACAGCAGTGGGATAAGTGAGTTGTTGATGCTAAAACGGTACAGTGGCTTTGTTAAGGCAGCTAAAAATGTGTATCGGTAACTGTAGAAAATATAGCTGGTAATGTGAAAAGCCATTACAAAAAAGCCAAGCACCGATCCCAAGATGAAAAATGACAAAAAGTTAACATCGCCCAAATATTCTGGGGTGAGGAATAAATAAGGTATGCCTATGGCCGTAAAGAGATGACCACCAACCATACCAAAGAGTACCACCCAAAAAAACAGAAGTAACCAGCTTCTACTTAGATGCAAAAGCAAAAGTTGTACAGGAAAAAAGTGACTAATAAACTTCCATAATTGCTTCATCATCTGGGCATTAATCCAAATTGTTGAAAGTGATGACGGATGTGTTTGTATTGCAGCTGTCTTGTTTCTTCGGCATTGAGATTGCCAAATGATGGGTGCGTGCAACTAAACTTTTCATCAGTACTGGTATGTTTATCAAACTGCACTAGAGCCTCTAAAAAAGCCGTTTTTAACTGATTTATATCTCCTCCATGCTTGCCCTCATAATCATTATACAGTGCTGGTTTGGGCGCACTTTCCATAAAATTTTGATCGCTCATTAAAAACGTTTTGTAGCGCGCCAATTTTTCTTCAGGAATTGTTACCTCAACATCGGCCTCAGACAGCATTAAGAGCGTACCCGCCAACAAATGATCTAGCATTTGCGCGGCATTCATGGTGCCCCACAAATTTGGGGTTTGGGCATGTAATTGATTTAGGCACTGTGGCACCTCCGTAGTAAAAAATTTATGATGGTTCATTTGCGTTGTGGATTAACCTCTAAGATAAGTACATCGCCAGAACCATGAGCATGATTTTGGCCAGGTTTTACAACAAGTTTTTCTGTAGAAATTTGCTGTTGCCTAAAGTAGTTGGCAAGCCGTTGTACCCGCTTTTGCTGCAAGGTTTTGGTGGAGGCATTTACCGAAAGCTCATAAGTATAACCACTGCTTTCTTTAATCATTGCAGCCAGTAAGTTTAAATTAAAGCTGGCTACAGTAGTTAGATCTGCTGCTTTTGGCTTAAATGCAATTTCGCGCAGCACAACGTTAAAAGCACTTGATGGCAATAATGCCGATTCTTGAATTTGGTTAGGCGGTGCCGTAATTTTAATTTCTACGCGTCTGTTTGCTTGTTCACTTGCTTCATCAATCTCTTTGGTTAACGGCTTATAATTACTAAAACCCTCATAACTAAGCCGGGTAGAAGCAATGCCATTGAGCACTAAAAAGTCATAAACTGCTTTTGCTCGGGCCACGCTTAGCGGCAAATCATCACCGCAACAAACGTGGCCTTGAATGGCTATTTCTAAATCAGGATACGCAGTTAATATCTTATAAAGTTGATCAAGCACCGGCATACTATATGCATTGGGTACGGCTTGGTTTCCAACAAACTCCAAACTGTCAAGCAGAAAGCGCATACCGGGTTTCCACAAGCTTATGTCACGTTGACCAAAGCTATTTGGTTGGATTTGGCGGGTAATAAAAACCACATCGCAGCGCCTATTTTTAAATCTTGTTTGCGCTGTGTTTGCATATTGGGGAAGGGCATCCCCTTTGCCAAATAGCGCAAACGGCACATCAAGCCCATTGTTAAATAAGTATTTCTTGGTTGATTGTGCTCTGCGCATGCTCAATGCATAATTATAGGCACTATCTGCGCGATTATCGCAATGGCAAGTAATATTTATTGTATCTGGCTTGGCGGTTTCAGCCATCTCGATAAGGCTATTTAAAGCGCGCCTCGCCTCATTTTTTAAGATGCTTTTATCGGTATCAAAATATATGCTCACAGTTTGTGCAGAAGGCTGATTTACAAAACATACCAAAACAATAAGCGTGAGTAAAAAGTCTTTCATGAGCGATTTTTATGAAAATAGACGGTATAGCCTATTCGGAACTTGCAACAATTATACCTGCGATGCAGGTACAAACTTAATCAGGCAATGTAAATGCGTGTATATTTGAACATCTATCATGTAGCCTAAAAGAAATAATTTTTAAAGCTAGGTAGCTAAAATATGCATCATACCATCCCCCCCATAGAAAAAGCTTTACTTAAGTCTGAGCTTACCAAAGAACGTTTTGTTAGAAAAACCAATAAAGGAGATAACGAAATTTACATTGTTAATGCGCACAACGCACCGCAAACGCTACAAGAAATTGGTAGGTTGCGTGAAGTAAGTTTTGCTGCGGCAGGCGGAGGTACTGGCAACCCAGTTGATTTAGATGCGTATGACACAAATGAACATTGCTATGAGCAGCTAATTGTATGGAGCCCAGATGATGAAGAAATTGTTGGTGGATATCGTTTTATAGACTGTTCTTCAATTTGTAATCTCAATCCGCTGCCCCTTAGTACCACACATTATTTTAACTTTTCTGATGCTTTTAGAGAGCATTTTCTCCCCTATACCATAGAACTAGGCAGAAGTTGGGTACAGCCCCATTTTCAACCGCAGATTAACGCGCGCAAGGGCATTTTTAGCCTTGATAATTTGTGGGATGGCCTTGGTGCAATCGTTGCTAACAATCCTCACATAAAGCATTTTTTTGGTAAAGTAACGATGTATACTTCGTACAATGCCGAAGCACGAGATGCCGTTCTCACCTTTATGCATCATTATTTTCCAGATCAAGATAACTTGGTTTGGCCGAAAGCGCCTTTATCAATAAATACAGATATGTCTGCTTTTATAAAGCAATTAGAAGCGCTGCCTTTTAAAGAAGGGCTTCGGGTTTTGGGTGGTTATGTTAAAGAGCGCGAAGAACTCATCCCACCACTAATCAATAACTATATGCAGTTAAGCCCCACCATGAAAACTTTTGGCACCGCCATGAATAATGATTTTGGTGCTGTAGAAGAAACGGGCATCCTTATTACCATTGCGGATATTTACGCGGATAAGCGCGAACGCTATGTAACCCCGTATAAAGAAGCAAAAGACGCTACTACCGATTAAGAGATTACCATATAAAGAAAATACGCACTTACCGTTTTTTAAAAACAAAAAGGGCTAGCTTGATAAAACGAGCTAGCCCTTTGCTTTTTTAAGATGCATATTTCGGCATCTTTTACTTGTATTTATAAGTGGATCACCTCATCATAAGCTGCGGCAGTGGCTTCCATCATGGCCTCGCTCATGGTTGGGTGCGGATGCACAGCTTTTAGAATTTCATGTCCTGTAGTTTCTAATTTACGCGCTACAACGGCCTCTGCGATCATTTCTGTAACATTGGCACCAATCATATGGCATCCTAGCAATTCACCATACTTTGCATCATAAATAACCTTGATAAAACCATCTTTATGGCCTGCTGCACTTGCTTTACCACTCGCTGAAAAAGGAAACTTACCCACTTTTATTTCAAAACCCGCCTCTTTAGCAGCCTTTTCTGTGTAGCCAACACTTGCAATTTCTGGGCTGCAATACGTACAGCCAGGTATGTTGTTGTAATTTAAGGGCTCTACATGATGACCCGCAATTTTTTCTACACATAAAATACCTTCAGCACTGGCCACATGCGCAAGGGCTTGTCCTTTAACAATATCACCAATGGCGTAATAGCCGGGTACATTGGTTTGGTAAAAATCATTCACCAAAACCCTGCCTTTATCGGTTGCAATACCAACCTCTTCTAAGCCAATACCTTCTATGTTTGGAGAGATTCCAACGGCAGAAAGCACTATATCACAGTCAATTGTTTCTTCGCCCTTTTTGGTTTTTACGGCAACTTTACAGCCTGTACCTGCAGTATCAACAGCCGTTACCTCTGCGCTGGTCATAATTTTAATGCCAGCCTTTTTAAAACTGCGCTCTAGCTGCTTGCTTACTTCTTCATCTTCTACGGGTACAATATTTGGCATGTACTCTACAATGGTAACCTCTGTACCCATTGTGGCATAGAAATAGGCAAACTCTACCCCAATAGCGCCACTACCAACCACCACCATTTTTTTGGGTTGCTCTGGTAGGGTCATTGCTTCGCGGTAGCCAATTATTTTTTTGCCATCTTGAGGTAGATTAGGCAACTGCCTGCTACGTGCACCAGTGGCTATAATTACGTTATTGGCGCTGTACGTTTTGGTTTCTCCGCCCGCTGCCTTAACCTCCACCTTTTTGCCTGGTAGTAATTTGCCAAAACCTTCAAGAACGGTGATTTTATTTTTTTTCATCAAAAACTTAACGCCATTACTCATGCCGTTAGCCACTTCTCTACTGCGCTTAACTACTGCACCAAAATCATGCGCAAAGGCATCAACCTTAATACCATAGTCGCTTGCATGGCTGATATACTCAAATACATTGGCGCTTTTTAGTAAAGCCTTTGTTGGAATACAACCCCAATTTAAACACACGCCTCCTAAGCTTTCTTTTTCTATTACCGCAGTTTTTAAACCTAGTTGGCTTGCCCGTATGGCTGTTACATATCCACCAGGACCACTACCAAGAACGATTACGTCAAAATCCATATCTATTGTATTAATTGATGCTTATTATTGAATGCGCAAATTTACGCTTTGCGTATCAACCAAAAAGGATTACAAACTGCTTTTTACTGCAATGCAAGAGATCTCAACTTGCGCGCCTTTTGGTAATGCTGCAACTTGTACGGTTTCGCGCGCTGGGGCCACATCTGTAAAGTACTTGCCGTAAACTTCGTTAATGGCCGCAAACTGCCCCATATCAGTGATAAAAATGCTGCATTTCACCACGTTGGTCATGTCCATTTTAGCAGCTTGTAAAACGGCCTTCATGTTTTCTAAAACTTGTATGGTTTCTTGTTCAATATTTTCTTGCATCATTTGGCCTGTTACCGGGTGTAATGCTATTTGACCGCTTAAAAAGCACAAATCACCAACCATAATAGCTTGGTTGTATGGCCCAATAGGTGCAGGCGCATGGGGTGTTTCTATACGTTGTTTCATGGGTATATTTTTACGCGGCCGAAGGTAAGCGTGCTATGCAAAATATTTGATACGTTGTAGAAAGTAAATCAGAATCTTGCCATATTGCGCTATACTGATGGCAATAAACGCTTTAGAGTAAAAACTTGCCTATATAACACATACTACCTCATTAGAGACCAAAGCCGTGCATATTCTTCTTTTAGATAATTACGACAGTTTCACCTATAACCTTTACCACTACCTAACAGCTTTGGATGTAGCCGTTTCGGTGTATAGAAATGATGAAATCACCCCAGAAGAAACCGATCGGTTTTCTCATCTAGTATTGAGTCCGGGGCCTGGCTTACCCGCCGAAGCTGGCCATTTAATGGCTATTATTAATCGACAAAAACACATTAAACCAATATTGGGTATATGCCTGGGCATGCAGGCACTCACCGAAGCTTTTGGGGGTACGCTTTATAACCAGCAGCAAGTAAAACATGGCGTAACTACAACAATTACTACGCACAAACCTAACCTGCTCTTTAGCCATTTACCAACTTCCTTTTGTGTTGGCTTATACCATAGTTGGGCTGTAACAGCGGGCACTTTGCCTGCAGAACTTATGATAACAGCTAACAGCGCAGAAGGTGTTGTAATGGCCATAGAACATAAAAAACTGCCAATCTTTGGTGTTCAATTTCATCCTGAAAGCATTTTAACAGAATTTGGTAGAAACATATTGTCTAATTGGATTAACGCAACCTCAACATAAAATGAGACTTCTATTCCTTTTTTCACTCGCATTATTAAACCTGATTACAGATCAAAAGGAAATATCGCACGAAAGCAGCAATGCGTTTGCATTTCGTTTAATATCAACACCTAACAATATAGATTTACAATCTGAATCAGGCTGCAACTGGCTTTCGCTTCATTTTTCTATTCGTCAAAACGGTAATCAAATTTTTGTGAATGAAACCGGCATGCTTGGGTCCAATCCAAACATTAAAACCACTCAACTCGAGACATCAGCTTTTCTGCTCGGTATTAGCGCTAAGACAGACACCTTAATAATAACCGGTTACAAGGGTACCATGTGGAGAGAATATAAAGCCGCTTGCCCCAATGGGTTTTGTGCTTTTGATGTTGATGAGAATGCTATTTCGCCCAGTAATTAAAAGTCACCCAAATTACGTCTGCGCTCTAATTTGGCATCTTTAAAGCTATTGGCTTTGATATTAATACCAATCATATAACTCTGCTGAAAGCCAAAAGGTACCCAATTAATGCGGAGTTCCCAGCAATGTAAATCGCGCACAATGTTTAGATTGGTATAGGTTATTTCTTGCCGAACTAAATCATAACCAGTGGTAACAATCAGGTGCCAATTTGGTGTAGGATCAAATTGAACATCAACACCTAAAGCATGCGTACCAATGCGCGATTGCAGATTAGTGTTAGAAATTTGGTAATTATACTGCAGACCAATACTCCAAGGCATGCTAAAATCCATGTAATTTGAAACGCTGTAATAGTTGATGTCATCTTCTTCAAGGCCCAACGGACTTGAACTGTTTTGTTTTTTTCGTTCTGCCCCAAGATTGCCCTGCCAGCGCATATTAACACTAAAATTACTAGAGGTATTACGTGCAAGCACACCATTAATTTCTCTAGCAGAAATATTTACTCGTTTATTTTGAGTGGTATCAAAACCATAAAAATCATAAACCCCTTGGTATGTAAGCTGCACTTTGTTTTTGAGCACGCTGCTTTGAGCCACAACATTTAAAGGTGCCCAATTAAATTCTTTGGCGGCCATATTGTAGCTTGTTCCAAAATTTAAACGGTCTAAAATCTTTATTTTCCTCTCGCCAGTGCTGTCTTTTGAGCTTCTAATCTTTGCTTCTAGATTGTTGCCAAGTTGCATATTAACGCTTCCGTTTACCCCGCGGCCAGCCGAGCCATAGAGGTAGCCGTTAAAGCGGTCAAAATACTGTGTTGTACCTGTTGAATCTTCAAGTTGTTGGTAAACACCCCAAAATTCATTTGAAAAATCTGGCGAATAACTAAAGCCTACTTGAGGCGTCATCATGTGCCTAATGGCCCGAATCTTCCCTTTTTTAAAAAAGAATGTTCCATATACTTTGGTAGACACATTGGCACTGGCAGAAAAAGTATTCACCATAGAAAAACCAGAAACGGTATCTGTTACCAGAGAGTCATTACCCTGATAGCTGTACGTATGTTTACTTGGATACCAACGTGACGTAAAACGTGCCGATGGACTAAAGGAGAAAAACTTAAACAAACGCTCATTTGTACTCACGTTAATATTATGATTCATCCCAGTTTGCAGTTGCTGCGAAATTCTTTCTGCACCAACACGTAATGAGTCATAATTAGTAGCAAGCCGAGCTTCTGTTGCAGCTGCATAGTTTACCCCAATGCGCTCATACCATTTAGCCTTGCCAACGCGATTTTTTTGTTCAAAAGGAAAAATACGCTGCATGGTAAAGGCCATTTTTGGCAAGGATAGACTGAAATTTTTATTGATGTTATTCTGGGTATGGTAAGCACTAGCCGTAAGTGAAAAAGGTGTGCCTAACCAGCGCTTATCCATGCTTATGGATGATGTGGTGGTATTTTGCAAAAAGTCATTCGGACTATTTGTATTAAACCTATTAAACGTTGGGTTGGCCAAATCTACACTGGCAGAAAATGTTAAGTCTGGTCTTGCCTTAGGGTCTTGTCTATGGCTCCACCGAATTCTAAAATCCCTAGAATCTTCAAAGCGCCCATAATCTTGGTAACGCGGATCGCCAATAAGCGTTCTATTGTAGCGCATCTCTAGAGTACCGTTATACGCATAGCGCTTTTTATAATTGCTAGAAGCGCGTACGCCCCAACCGCCTCTAGAGTACACCTCGCCTGTTAATGATAAATCTACAAACTGATTTATGCTGAAATAATACCCGCCATTAACCAAACCAAAACCTTTGCCCTCATGGCTATTAAAGGTTGGGATGATGAATCCTGATGCGCGTTTATCTTGCGCAGGAAAAAATCCGAATGGCAAGATGATAGGCGTTGGCACATCTGCAATAACAAGGTTTGCCGGCCCCGTAATAATGCGGTCGCCAACAATAATTTTTGCCTTATCTGTTGTTACTTCAAAATGCGGATGCCGCTTATTGCATGTTGTAAACGCAGTGTGCTTAATATAAAAAGTGCTTTCATCTTGGCGTTTAATCACATCTCCATGTAAATAGCTTTCTCCTTCTCGGGTAATTACTGTTTTAATGATTGCCTTATTACTTGAAAAGTTATAACGGATTTCGGAAGTCTCGTATGTTTCGTCTCCTTGTTTAAAAATGGGCGATTGCACAATGTTACCTGCACTATCTAAAATACCACGGGCATACACCTCATTTTTTCCCCAATCTAATTCAATGTAACCAGCATCAAGACTAACATCACCGTAATCAATATGTGCTTTATTGTATAGAAAAGCCTTGTTTAAAGCAACCATAATGGGGATGCTGTCTTCGGCATGATAATTCACCAAGCTCTTTAGCACAGATGGCGAAATCAAGGAGTCTGTTTGGGTGGTATCAGAAAGCGTTTTCTCGAACTTATCTTGCGTTACCGTGTTAACCGCATTAAGCATATTGAGCATGCCTGCATCCGGTTTTAGCAACGTTGTATCTTTTTGCGTTTCTGTTGGCTCTTGCTGCGCAAAAACCAGAAACGGAAATACAAAAAACAGCGTTAATAACTTGTATAACCCTTTTGTATGCTGCAGCAAGCTGTAATATTACTTTTGTAGATTAATCGCGCCAAAATTAAGCATTTTTAATGCCAGAAAAGGTTAGTAAACGTTCTAAGCACCTAAGGTCTCATGCATACGCCTCAAAATTCTAAACCCTTTACCCGTTTATTGTTACTAACGCTTCTCGTTGGATTTATTATTCCATCAATTGCCATGATGCCATTTCGTTTATCTAACGGTACGGTTAAGCGTGTGGTTATTGATGCCGGACATGGCGGTAGAGATTCTGGCAACCTCGGCACCGGCCGCTATAAATCAAAAGAAAAAGACATTTCACTAGAGGTTGCACAGATGGTAGGCAACTATATCAAGCAGAACATACCAGATGTTGAAGTGATTTATACCCGCGATAGCGACACCTTTATTGAACTCAGAGAACGGCCAGCCATTGCCAATAGGGCGGATGCCGATTTATTTATTTCTATACACTGCAATGCAGCAACCAGCAGTGCGGCATACGGCACCGAAACTTTTGTGATGGGCTTAACGCGTGAGCAAGCAAACCTGGATGTTGCCAAGCGCGAAAACTCTGTTATTTTTCTAGAAGAAAACTTTGAAGAAAAATATGAAGGCTTTGACCCCAATGACCCTCAAAATGCTATTGTGGCACAAATTTCTTCCAACGCCTATTTAGATCAAAGCGTAAGATTTGCACAACTCATTCAAGATGAATTTACGGGCCGCGTAAAAAGACATAACCGAGGCGTAAAGCAAAGCGTGCTTTATGTTTTAGATTTTACAGCTATGCCAAGCGTGTTGATAGAGCTCGGCTTTTTAACCAATAGAAGCGAAGAAGATTTTTTGAATTCTAAAAGTGGTAAGGAGCTTATGGCTAGTGCCATCTATAGGGCGTTTAAACAGTACAAAAAGGAAGCCGATGAACTAGACCGCATCAATGAAGACACGATGCCCAAATTGAATAACCAAACAGCGGTAGGTACAGATAAAACAGAATCAACAAGTACGCAAGAAGAAAAGCAAGCGCCAGCACCAATAACTAAAGCCAACGCCCCGATATATAAAATTCAAATCGCCACAAGCGGTACCAAGCTCGCCTTGTTGCCAAAGAATTTTAACGGCTTAACAGATGTTGATGTTTATACCTACAATGAATTGTATAAGTACACTTGGGGCGCATTTAATACCGTAGAAGAAGCCAATAGTGCACTGCCAACTGTAAAAGCTAAAGGCTATAAAGATGCGTTTGTAATCGCTTTTTATAATGGCGAACGGATTAGCTTGGCAAAAGCCGCTCAAATCCAACAGTAGGTTTATTTTTGTTGGATAACAAAACTTGATTATGGCTTTGAAGATTTCACGTGAGTTTAAAGTTGGCTTTTACATTGTATTAGCCCTTGGCATTTTATATTGGGGGATTAACTTTCTAAAAGGCACAGATGTATTTGAATCTGGAAGAGTCTTTTATGCCGTTTATGATAATACCGAGGGGCTTACCAAAGCGAAAGCAGTGCAGATTAATGGTTTTCAGGTAGGCCTTATAGATGATATCTACTTTCATCCTAACAAAACTGGGAAGCTTGTTGTTAAAATGCTCATTCAAGAAGAGTATCCTATTGCAAAAAATAGCGTAGCACGCATTCACAGTAGCGGCTTATTGGGTGAAAAGACCATTGCCCTACTGTTGGGTAATGATGCCGAACTCGCCCAAAACGGAGATACCTTACGCAGTGCCATAGAAGGTACCTTAACAGATGAAGTTAACAAGCAAGTAGCCCCGATAAAAGCAAAAGCTGAAAAACTTTTGGGTTCTTTAGATACTGCAGTAACCCTTATTACGGGCTTTTTAAATGAGGATACGCGCAATAACTTCGTGCGTAGCTTTGACAACCTCCGCAAAACATTCGAAAATCTAGAACAGTCGTCTGATTTATTAGAACGCTATCTGGCTGAAAATAAAGGCAGTTTTGACAAGCTAGCAACTAACCTAGAATCTATCACCACCAACTTATCTGCAAATAACTCAAACATTACACATGTTTTAAATAACCTTAATGAGATAACTGATAGCTTACGCAAGGCGGATATACAAGCAACTTTTACAAAAGTAACCTCTGTTGCAGACCAGCTTAACACCACCTTAACCCGAATAAATTCTGGTGAAGGAAGTTTAGGAGAATTAATTAATGACGATAGGCTTTACGAAAACTTAAACGATGCAGCCGCAGATTTAGACCGCCTTTTGCTTGACATAAAGTACAACCCTAACAAGTATTTTAACGTGAGTTTATTTGGCAGCAAACGGTTTTATTCTGAAGAAGAAATTAAAGCCATTGAGAAAGAAATAAAAGAACGTGAACGCGAAGAAAAAGACAAAAAACCTACTAAATAATTATTAGAAACCATACACATTGCTCTGGTATGCCATTTTCTAGTAGCCCACCAAAAATCAAAAAGAAAACATGCAATACATACAAAGCCTCGTATTTATCATCTGCTTGGCAATAGCCATTTGGTACTTTTCTAAGCAGGTTAGAAAAATTCAGCGCAACATAAATTTAGGTCGTGATAAAGATCTGTCAGACCGTAAATCAGAGCGATTTAAAACCATGCTGCGCGTGGCTTTTGGGCAAAGTAAAATGCAAGCCAGACCCATTGCTGGCTTCTTTCACTTTATTGTTTATGCTGGTTTTATTCTCATCAATATAGAAGTTGTTGAGATTTTAATTGATGGCATTTTTGGAACACATCGCATCCTTGCTGCGCCTTTAGGAGGTGTTTACAATGCCGCGTTAAGTTTTTTTGAAATACTGGCGGTTTTAGTCATCGTGGCTTGCGTTGTGTTTTTATGGCGAAGAAATGTTGCTAAACTTGATCGGTTTCACAAACCAGAAATGAAAGGCTGGCCCTTTAAAGACGCCAATACCATTTTATACATTGAAATCGCCCTGATGTCGGCCTTATTAATAATGAATGCTGCTGAGGCCAATTTCACCAATCCTGTGGCCGGCCCATTTGTGATTAGCCAATTTATTGCACCACTTTTTTCTGGCCTAGAACAACCTGCCTTACATTTTATAGAACGCTTTTTTTGGTGGTTGCATATTTTAGGTATTCTGGCTTTTCTCAACTATCTACCATTTTCTAAGCACTTCCATATTCTTCTTGCTTTTCCAAATACATGGTATAGCAACCTAAATGCAAAAGGCAAATTTGCCAACATGGAGAGCGTAACCAATGAGGTTAAAATGATGCTAGACCCCAGTGCCGACCCCTACGCTGCACCTCCAGAAGCGCAAGCCGCACCTGAACGCTTTGGCGCAAAAGATGTGATGGATTTGAATTGGGTAAATCTTATGAATGCCTATACCTGTACAGAATGCGGCAGGTGTACCTCAGAATGTCCTGCCAACCAGACCGGGAAATTGCTTTCGCCAAGAAAAATCATGATGGATACCCGCGACCGACTTGAAGAAGTTGGTGCAAACATAGATGCCAATGGCACCTTTAATGATGACGGCAAATCGCTTTTAGATCACTACATCACACGCGAAGAACTCTGGGCATGTACCAGCTGCAATGCCTGCGTACAGGCTTGCCCCGTAAATATTGACCCACTAAGCATTATCATGCAAATGCGTCAGTATTTGGTGATGGAGGAAAGTGCTGCAAGTCAAGAATTGAACATAATGATGACTAACATCGAAAATAATGGCGCGCCTTGGCAATTTAGCCAAATGGATCGTGCAAACTGGATTAATGAATAACCTAACTAATTGGTAGAAATGGCGAATAATGCAAACGAAATTATCAATCAACATTTGCGTGAAGCTGCGGTAGATGGAAAGAAAATCAGCCCTGTTCTACCAAAGCATATTAAGAACTTTTTGATAGATATTGATGGTACCATTTGCGATGACATTCCAAATGAAGAACCAGAACGCATGGCTACTTGTGACGCCTATCCGGACGCCTTAAAAACCCTTAACGATTGGTATGCAGAAGGTCATATCATTACCTTTTTTACAAGCCGTGTTGAAGAACATCGAGAGATTACGGAGCGTTGGCTTGATGAAAAAGGGTTTAATTATCACGGCTTGCTCATGGGCAAACCTAGAGGCGGCAATTACCATTGGATTGATAATCACTTGGTTCGCGCAACGCGCTATAAAGGTAAATTCACAGATTTGATTGATAAAAAAGTTACTATTCAAGTCTTTAAAGAATGACCTTGGCACGCATCTATTTTGCAATCATTTTTGTTGTTTTAAGCACTTCAGCCTGCAAAAAAGAAGACACAGTCTTCATCCCATTGCACGCACAAAGTACGAAGTGGATTCAAAAAGATTTTCCGTGGGCATTCGTCAATCAATCGTCAGACACTCTGCAAATTTCATCAGCACAAACCACCCGCTATCGGCTATCTGATTTGGTTGATCTTTCCACAACAGAAGGCTTTATTGATTATGAAATTGTTGAGCAGCGTTTTTCCATAGACGCACAAACATCGTTTGCACTAAAACTACGGGCAAACTTGCAAGACTCTACCTATTTGAGAGAAGATCTCGCATCTGTTCATTTATCGTGGAATGCTTTACAAGCATCAACTTATGGTTATGCTTGGCCCAAAAATTACTTTGAGCCACCTGCATTGTTTTTCAAAACATTTACAATTAACGGTACAACCTATAACAACGTTTATGTGAGCGAAACTATTGATGGCGGCAATAGACTCACATTGTACTATAACATCAGCACTGGCCTAATTGGCTTTGAAAGAAGTGGCGAAATTTATAACCGTGTAGAATAAAAAAAGGAGGCCATTTTCATAGCCTCCCTTTAGATTTATTGTAAAAAGCAATGGTTATTGAATAACAACTTTCTTGTTGTAAACATTGCCATTAAGTTCCATTGAAAGAATGTATGTGCCTGCTGGCAGATGGCTCACATCAAACTCCTGCTTGCTTGTATTCAAAGCAAAAGATTCAATTGCGCGTCCACTTACATCCATCAAGTTTATTGTTCCTGTGATAAAGTCAACTTTTACATCTGCATAAAGCGTGCGCTCACTTACCCAAATGCTATTGGCAACCTTTTCAAACTCATCCAAGTTAAAGGCAGAGCCTTCACCAGCTTGAATAGCGCCATTAGCCGCAGTATTGTAGGCCATATCTTTAATGGTTACAGATTGCGCATTTGCAGTCATGTCCATACGAATCCAGCCGTAATGTGTGTTACCGCTTACATTTAGTTTAACACCCAAGTAGCCATCGGTTACGCCACCATTCCAAAATGATGAATAGGGATTGGCACCAGCAACAGCAATAGTGAATGTACCAAATGAATCGGCCCCTAAAAACTGCTGTGTATTAACTTGATCTCCTGCATTTAGCACGAATGGATAAGGATAGCCCGAAGGTGAAGAACCCGCCATGGCATGTCCTTGACTGTTTATTGGACCACCAAGTACTAGGTCAGCTTGATATGCTGGTATGTTGTACTGTACCATAGCAATGTCAAATGTTCCATCAGCGTTGATGTCAACACTATCTACGCCATTTTGGTTAATTGTTTTGTTTACTAGGGTGTAAACAATTTGGGCGTTTGCAGAAGCGCCAGTTGCAACTAATGCTACTGCAGCCGCAGAATACTTTGAAAGTTTCTTTTGTAGTTCTTTGTTCATATAGCGTTTATTTGGGATAAAAGTAGAAAATTATGTGGATTGATTTCTATACAGTTTATTATCTACCGCGGTAACCATCTTATCTACAGGTAAATCACGGTCTAAAAATTCTGCCACTTTCGCGGCTATTTCCTTTGTATGACTGTGTGCATCTGCGTAACTTATTTCAAGAAAATCTACCTCTGGCTGATCATCAATCCATTTTCTGATGCGTTCTAGCTGATTGTAATACGTCTGCGCCAATTTAAATGGATAATTCATGATGGCCTGCTCTCTGGTTTTGCCAAGCATAATTTGCTGTGAAATAAGCACCTCACTTATTTCGCGATTCATAAATATAATTTTATACCTGTGCTTAGCCGGCAAATAAGGCAATAGTTGGGCAATCACCTTTACGGCCTTGCCTTCAGCTTGAGGCATCCAAGTAGCATCATTGGCTAAATTCATAACCGGCTGAAATTCAAAATAACCGTGTGGATTATTATCGTCTGCCGTGCGTTTTTCATCCACCAATAAATTTAAACCAGCATTTTTAAGCATCCGCATCATCATGCTTGTACCTGATCTTGGCAAACCAGAAACTATGACTATTTCTTTTGCGGGGTCTGGTAAAAAAGCCTCATGATGTTTGGCTTGTTCTGGATTATTAAGGTGCTCTTTATACACTTTAATGAGCCATTTGCGTGTTTCAGCATCTTTTGGTGCCATGGTTGTGGTAAGCTCCCAAGCCTCAGCAGCATTTTGATACATCCCCATTCTGTAAAGTGCCTCGCCAATAAATTGATGTGCTTTTGGGAAGTAATAGTGTATCTCTATCACTTTAAAGAATTGTTCTAAAGCAGGCTCGTAGGCACCTAATTTTAGCATAGAAACACCAAGCTGGTGATTGAGAAACGCATCATCAGGATCTAAGCGCAAGCCTTCTTCTAAAACACTTTTGGCCTCTTCATGATGCCCTGCCCCATTATACGCTTTACCAATTTGCAGATAAAGCTCTGGGGTAGGATTGTGATCCATCAAAGCATTAAATAGCGTTGTTGCATTGCGCGTTTGGCCCTTTTGCCAAGCAATCATAGCCTCACTAAATGCGAGGTTAGAGCTCTTGGGATATTTCTCTTTACAGGTTTTGAGTAAACTTTCTGCTTTAGAGAGTTCGCCAAGCTCAGCGTACAGCGACAATAATAGAAGCTCTGAATACTTATGCGGAAATTCAGCAACAACATCTTCAAGCACCGGTATGGCTTTGCGCTTAAAACCAGCGTGAATATAGGTGCGCGCCAAGTTCATCTGTGTTTCTCTGCGCGTAACCTTAATGCGCATTTCTAAACTTTCCTCCTTTTTATCTACGTAGCCCAAATCAATAAGCTGCTGCATGGCGCGTTGCTCGGCTTCAGGATCACTTTTTGCAGATTGCTTGATCATGCCGTGATTGCCCTCCACGGCTTCCCAACTATCAATGTATTCTGGGATTTTAAAATCTGTAAACGCACCAGAAAGCACATTACCCGCCATATCTTTTGCAACTGGCAAGCCCATAATGTGCAATAGCGTGGGTGTAACGTCTAAAACGGTAGAGCCAAAGATCTTTTCCCCTTTCTTAATTCCGGGGCCTTTTATAGCTAAAATGCCATAAGGTCTGTGCTCAATGGCCGGTGTTGCTGGGCCAAGTGGCACCTTAACCATGCGGCTATGGTCGCTTTTAAAGCCGTGATCACTAACCAAAACCACATAGGTGTCTTCATCCACCAAAGCCAATGTGTGCTCTAGCATCATATCATGAAAGCGATACATGCTATCCACCAAAAGCTTATAATTCTCGAAATCCACATCGCTGATACCAGCCAATTGCGGTGCGCGATATTTCATTGCCAAATGACAAATGTGATCAATGGCATCATGGTATACTGCCATAAAATCCCACTCTGTTTGCTCCATGAGGTATGTTGTGGCATTGTGTACAGATGCCGCATGGGCGAGAATTTTTATGGTTGCAAAGAGTGTTTTGTCTTCCTCAACATTTAAGTTCTTGAGGTTTGGTATAAACGGTGCAAGGTGCGCTTCTGTTAATTCACCAGGATGAACGCGCAACTCTGCAAGAATATCTTTGAGTGTATCATCGTTAACAGTTCCTTCTAACAGCGGCCACGGTTCATTATACTTGGTTTTGGCATGCTGATAAAAATTAGAAACCATCACCCCATTAATGTTATCCACAGGGTTACTTGGCCACCAAGACACAACGTTACTCTTGTACCCTTCTTGATTAAGGATGTTCCAAATCGCTTTTACCTTTCTAGAATGAGATGAAATTGGGCGTATGCCACTGCCATCTGGCAACAACTCTGTAAAACCTAATACACCGTGATCATAGGCCTGCTTGCCCGTGGCAATACTGGTCCATAACATAGGAGAGTAAGGCGGATCTAATGTAGAAATGTTACCATAAGCAGCCTCGTCTAAAAAAGATTTTAAGGTAGGCATTAGCCCTTTTTCCATCAACGGATTGATGATTTGCCAATCCGCTGCATCCCAACCAATAACTAAAACTTTTTTCTTTTTCATTTTTCAGGATTAGGTTGATCTGCTTTGGCTTGTTCTGCTTCTTGCCGTGCTTTGCGCCAAGCAAGTAACCCTCTATAACCTATAGCTAGTAGCCCTAATGAACCCTGCGGCGGCACTTTAGCCACAATCTTTTTCTCTGTCATAAATACCAATAATTGTAGATGGCCGAAACTATTAAATATTAGATAGCCAAAGCATCTAAATCATTGCGAATTACGTACATGGTTTTATTTCTATAACGTACTTTTGAAACTCACAAAAGGGCATTCCAATTTATGTATGCCTTAAAAATGCAGTTTCATGAGTGAACACATTGTAGTACCCACAATGGCAGAAAAATTGGCCAAAGGTGAAAAGCCTGAAGTTCTTTTTTGGGTTGGATGCGCAGGTAGTTTTGATGACCGTGCCAAACGCATCACCAAGGCCTTTGCACGAATTCTGAACAAAGCAAACGTAGATTTTGCCGTTTTAGGCACTGAAGAAAGCTGTACCGGAGACCCTGCTAAACGCGCTGGTAATGAGTTTCTTTTCCAGATGCAAGCCATGATGAATATACAAGTACTGAATGGCTATGAGGTAACCAAGATTGTAACTACTTGTCCGCACTGCTTTAACACGCTAAAAAACGAATACCCAGAATTGGGCGGAACTTTTGATGTTATGCACCATACGCAATTCATCAATAAATTGTTGGCAGAGGGTAGGCTAAGCATAAACGGTGGTAGTTTTAAAGGTAGACGCATAACGTATCACGACCCATGTTATTTAGGTCGTGCCAATGATGTTTATGAAGCCCCAAGAGATTTAATCAAAAAGTTAGATGCCGAATTGGTTGAAATGAGACGCTGCCGCCAAAATGGCCTCTGCTGCGGTGCTGGTGGCGCACAGATGTTTAAAGAACCTGAAAAAGGGAATAAAGACATCAATATAGAACGCACCGAAGAAGCCCTAGAAACCAAACCAGAATTCATTGCAACGGGTTGCCCCTTTTGCAATACCATGATGACAGACGGCATCAAAAACAAAGAAAAAGAAGCTGAAGTAAAAGTTATGGACTTGGCAGAACTAATTGCCATGGCTGAAGAGTTATAGATAAACTAAGGGTTTAGAGGCGTAAATAGACTTTTGTAATTTAATCATGTAAAAATTAGACGAAATGGCAGGTGTTATGCTAACCAAGCCTACACTTACCTTAAAATCAAAATATCATCGCGCAAGCAAAACGCCATGCAAGTACGCATGGCAAAGGTTTACTAGAAGCTTGTGTATAACAATTTTAAGTTCCTAACAGCAACAGAAAAAAGCCGAAGTATGACCAATAAATATTTTGTGGACACGGATGTTTTATTGGATTCAAGTACAGAACGCGAAGTATCTGTAAAAGCAATCATTACACGACATGTAAAAGATTCTAACAAGGGTAGCTTAGGCATATTTACTCCTTCTGATTTTCCGAATATTTGTCTTTATAATCTATGAGAAAAGTAATCCTCTACATCGCCACAAGTTTAGACGGCTTTATCGCTAAAAAAGATGGCGGCTTAGACTGGCTTGAAAAATTTCCGCATCCCGAAGGTGAGGATTATGGCTATGTAGACCTGTTAAACCGCATTGATACCACCTTAATGGGCAGGAACACCTATGATTTTGTAGCCAATTATGATGGCCCATTCCCCTACCCTGACACCACTAATTATGTTTTTTCTAACCGCGACATAGCGCATAAACTACCCATAGAAATTATTAGTGGTGATGCCGTTGCATTTTTAAAAGACCTAAAGAATAAACCAGGAAAAGACATTTGGTTGATTGGTGGTGGTCGCCTAAATACTTCTTTTGCAAATGCGGGTTTAATAGATGAAGTAATCATTACACAGATTCCTGTTTTTATTGGCTTAGGGATTCCTGTGTTTGATGGGCTAGAAGAAGACCTCAAGTTCAAAAAAGTTAGTAGCACCACATATCCCAATGGCGTTACAAAATTTCACCTAAACAGGCTCTAGCGGTTTATTTCTTAAGCACATCTGCTTTAAGATTTTGATCCAGCAAATACACCATAGCTGCAAGCGCTGCACTGCCCAGCGCAAGCTCACGCCTATCTACTGTTTCAAAAACATCTGCTGCGGTGTGGTGATACTTAAAATATTCTTGCGAATTAACCCCCAAACCCAACTGTAACATATCTGGGTAATACGTACGTAATGGGCCAATATCTACACCACCGTAACCCTGCTTAAAATCGTACAGTTGGTAACCTTTTTGCAAAGGTTTAGCAAGCTGCTGCACAAAATTCACTTGGGCTTCTGATCCGCTAATATCAAACCCCAGAGGCAAAAACCCACCTCTATCACTTTCTATGGCAGCAATATGATTTTCGCCATTTGCAAATGCATAATCGGCATAGCCCTTACCACCAAAATTGCCATTCTCCTCATTCATAAAGAAAACGCAGCGCAGTGTGTATTGAGGTTGATATCCCAAGGTTTTTAAGATGCGGAGCGCTTCTAAACTGTGCATTACTCCCGCGCCATCATCATGCGCGCCTTCGCCAACATCCCAACTATCTAAATGGCCACCAAAAGTTATTATAGCGTTTGCGTTTTTACCAGTTAGCTCGGCCACCACATTATAACTCGTAACAGGTTTAAGCCATTGGCAATTCATATCTAAGCGCAGGTTTACCTTCCCCTCTTTAAGCCAGCTATTAAGCATTTCACTATCTCGGGTACTTATGGCAGCAGCCGGAATTCTTTCAACCCCATCTTCGTACTGCATGCTACCAGTATGCGGATGATCATCAATTTCAGAACCTAATGAGCGAATAATCACGGCAACAGCTCCCTTTTTCGCGGCTTCAGTGGCACCATTCCAGCGTATTGCCCCGCACGCACCATAGGCCATAAATGTACTTATGAGCTTTTGATCAAAAGCTTGAGCCAAATAAACCACCTTGCCTTGTACCTGCTCTTTTGTGGCTTTTTGTAAATCTTCCAATGTTGCAAAGGGTACAATTTCGCCTTCTAACAGGCCATTGGTGCCATCAGAGCCACCCAACGCAAGAATATTCAATTTATACAAGGCCTTACCTTCACTCACTATCCAGCCAGATTCTTTAGTGCCACGTTCCCAGTGAGGCACCTGTATCTCTTGCAAAAAAACACGATCAAAGCCATAAGATTCCATCAGCTGTTTGCTCCACATCACAGCCATTTCAGCTTCTGGCGAACCGCTAAGACGTGCTCCAATGTTTTTACACAGGTATCGTAAATTGTCATAGGCCTCTCCCCGCTCTAGGGCTTCATCATAAATAGCGCGTATAAAACTTGAATCTTTTTGGGCGTGAATGCAAAATGTTTGCAGTAAAAACAGAAGTGTGATTATTTTCTTCATACTGGATTAAAAAAGAAAACGAAGTAACAGAAGAATTGCGAAAAAGCAGAGGGTATGCGTTAAAAAGAATATTGCTGCAACGTGTGCGCATTCAAAGTAATAGTCAGACATAAATCAACAGCAATATTTACAGCATTTTAACACCTAAAACCTCTACATAGCGTTTATCTTTGAAAGGTCTTAATACATTGTAATGCATATTCCATTTACCAACTTTCCTGATACGGCTCGCGTTTGGATTTACGCAGCAACACGACCACTAACTTTAGAAGAACAAGAATATACCAGCGCCAGCCTCCAAAATTTTGTGGCGGAATGGCGCGCACACGGCACCAAGTTGAATGCAGATTTTACATTATTGCACAGACGCTTTATTGTTATTGCTGTGGATGAAGACCAGCAAGATGCCACGGGCTGTAGCATTGATGCCTGTGTGCATGAGGTGCAACATATTGGCAAGGCTCTAGGCATTGATTTTTTTAATCGGATGCAGGTGGTTTATCGTGATGAAACCAATAACATGGTTGTGAGCTGCACCATTGCTGAATTAAAGGAGATGATTGCAAATCATGATTTTCCAGACACAACCCCAGTTTACGATTGCAGCATTACTTCTTTAGGCCAATTGCGACACGCTTGGGAAAAGCCAGCAAATCAAACGTGGTTGGCCAAATACTTTACACATATAAATGCCTAGCGTTAGTTTATGAACGACCCTAAATACACCATTCGTGTATATGCCATCATACTAAACGAAGTACAGGAAGTACTGCTTATGAATGAGAGCTACCGCGGCATTTACTTTACTAAATTTCCTGGTGGCGGATTAGAATGGGGCGAAGGATTGCGCGATTGTGTGAACCGTGAGTTAGAAGAAGAGCTGGGCCTTACTAACCTTGATCTTGACCAATTTTACACCACTGACTTTTTTGTGGAGTCTTACTTTGACACCACAACACAGGTTATTAGTGTTTACTATATCACCGCTAAACCCATTAACAAAAACAGCATCACCCTTATGGATCATGACACCCGGCTGATAAGCTGCAAGTGGGTGCCGCTGCAAAAGCTTCGTCCGAGCGATGTTACCTTCCCCATTGATAAAAAAGTGGTAGAAATGCTCTTGAGCGCACATTAATAATCTTCTCTTACGCGAAAAAGCTACATGCCCAAACGCTTGGTTACCAAACTTTCTATTTGAGAAAAAACCTGTTTTGGTGGTTTGCTGCGCCATGCCAAATCATCTAATGCCCCGCCCAGCACCAAATACTGGTCAAGCCCATAATTACTCAATTCGTCTAAAACATGCTTGCGCACGTTTAAAACAGCTATCCAGCCATCACCAATATCATCCATCCATTCTTCATAATAGTCTGTTTCATCTGCATGAAAATTGAGCACATTCTCTAAGATGAGGATGAACTTATCTATGCCTTGATCAAGCATGGGATCAATGATATCACGTTTCAAGGTCATAATGTCATTGCCTAATAGATCATTCCATTCCCCCAAAAATTCAATGATCACAAAACCGCGTTCATAGTCTGCAAAGAGCACTTTTATGAAAAGCGTTTCGCTGCCTATGTTATCCCATTGTGGATGTATAACATGGTCATAAATGGTATCTGTAAAATATACCTCGCTGTTTTGATAGCCATAAAAAGGGCTACGCGGATCTTCTGCAGCAATGTATAAATGACGCCAATTGTAGTAGGGTTCTAGGGTATGCATTCGCGCAAGGTATGCAAGCCCCGTTCATCAAGGGCTACATCACAAAAAATTGCTGCACTTTTTTACCCCAACTATGCATTACCTCAACCACAGGTTTGCTTTGGCTACATTTGTTGTATCAAGTTAAACTTGCGCAAAGCAATATTTCACCTTTTAGCAAGGCCAGGTAGACACAACAAAAAGCAACGCACTCATGCAATCAATCTTTAGCTCACTATTCTGTTTCATTTTAACCTTTTCTATGGCAGCACAAATCAGGGTGTACAAAGGCAACTCCACTTATAGCGGGGATGTTATTTGCACTTTAAAAGATGATTATATCTATCAAAAAACATCTTCATTTAGCAGTGATGTTATTTGTAGTATTAAAGGCGATCGCGTTTACAAAGAACGGTCTTCTTTTAGTGGAGATGTACTTTACACTGTAAAAGATGGCAAGGTGTATAAGGGCACTTCTATGTTTAGCGGAGATGTTTTATTTACCATAAAAGATGGTAAAATGTATAAAGGAAGATCTACCTACAGTGGTGATATTATTGCTACTATAAAAGATGGCAAAGTGTATACCGGCAATTCTAGTTACACTGGCGATCTTGAATTTACCATTGACGGTTATGTAACATTAATAGAATTCATAGCCATTTGGCATGCTGTAAAATATGATTGGTAACATTTAATGATGCGCACCAAAAGCAAGCAATAGAACCTTTTATTGCAATGAAATACGCAAACAAAGGTCCTTATTCGGTGTTTTAACAGGCATTAACTTTATTGTGATCTGATGAATGTATTGGTAACTGGCGCAAGTGGTTTTGTAGGTAAACGGCTGGTACAGCTGTTAAATGAAAAAGGACATACTGTTACGTGCCTGAGCACGCGTAAAGGCGCTAAAATTGCCGGCGCTAAAACATTTTTCTGGCAACCAAACACCTTCTTCATAGACGCGCAAGCGCTTGATGGTGTTGATGCCATCATACATTTGGCAGGCGCCACCGTAAGTAAGCGATGGAGCACCATTTACAAACAAGAAATATATGATAGCCGTACGCGTACGGCTGAAACTATTTATAAAGCACTAGCGAAGAAAACCAACCACACCGTAAAAAGCTTTATTGCAGCTTCTGCTGTTGGATATTACCCGAGTAACTTAAATAAAACCTATCACGAAGAAGACAGCCCGGCCAATGATTTTCTAGGGCAGGTTTGTCAACAGTGGGAAATGGCCAGCGATAAGCTGCAAACGCTTGGGTTGCGTGTGGCAAAACTGCGCATTGGCATAGTACTTGGCCGCGGCAGTGGCGTGCTGCAACAACTGGAGTTACCCACAAAATTTGGTCTTGGCGCACCATTGGGTTCTGGCAAACAGTGGATGAGTTGGATTCACATAGACGACCTCTGCCGACTCTTTATTTTCGCGCTTGAAAATGACAATATTTCTGGCGCTATAAATGCCGGAGGGCCCCAGCCCGTTACCAATAAGGCACTTAGCAAAGCACTCGCCAGCGTAATGCACAGGCCCTTCTTTGCACCAAGCGTGCCAGCTTTTGCCTTAAAATTAGCATTAGGCGAAATGGCAACCATCGCCCTAATGAGCCAAAAAGTAAGTGACGCTAAAAGCAAAGACCTTGGTTTTAACTACCAGTTTCAAACGATTGAAGACGCTTTAAACGATTTGTACAAAACCGCATCTTAGTGGTATGAAAAAATCATTTTCGTTATTCATTTTTACATCGCTCCTAATCTCAGTTACTGCCCAAACGTATTTTCCGCCTAAATTTGATCCGGCTTGGGATACGCTTAACCCACAAAGCTTGGGGTGGTGCACAGATAAACTGGATACACTAGAAGATTTTCTGCAAACCCATAACACAAAAGGCTTCATTATTTTAAAGGATGGTAAAATTGTTTGGGAAAAGTACTTCGGCACTTTTACACAAGATAGCTTATGGTACTGGGCAAGTGCAGGCAAAAGCTTATTTAGTTTTCTTGCCGGACAAGCGCAGGAACAAGGTTTTTTTATGTTGGATGATACAGTGAGCACGTATCTAGGTGCCGGCTGGACGAGTTGCACACTAGCGCAAGAAGAGAAAATTTTGGTACATCACCTGCTGAGCATGACCAGCGGACTAAAAGATGATGTGCCCAACCCCAATTGTTTACAACCCTCTTGCTTGGTATTTGAGGCAGATGCAGGTACACGCTGGGCCTATCACAATGCGCCTTATACGCTTTCTCATCAAGTATTAGAGTCTGCCACTGGGCAAACCCTACAGCAGTTTACCACACAAAATTTATTATTAAAATCTGGCATGTTAGGCGGATGGTTTACTGACACCCAGTCTAATGAAATATTCGCAAGCCGCGTTCGCGATATGGCTAGGTTCGGCTTGCTAATGCAAAACAATGGTGTTTGGGCGGGCGATACGCTTTTGGCTGATACAGCTTATTTTAATGACATGATTAGCAGTAGCCAACAAAGCAACAGAAGCTACGGCTATTTGTGGTGGTTAAATGGTAAGCAGAGTTACATGTTACCACAAAGTCAATTGATTTTTCCGAGTTCTCTAATTCCCAACGCCCCAACAGATACCTGGTGTGCACTTGGCAAAAACGACCAAAAATTATACGTAAGTCAAAGTAATAGCTTGGTTGTGGTACGGCTGGGAAAAGATGCCGGCAATGCAGGTCTGGCACCTACGATTTTTGATAATATGCTTTGGGAAGAACTAAATAAGGTTTTCTGTACCAATGTTGGTTTTTCAAATCTTAAGGTTGAAACCGATCCGCTTATTTCAACTGCATTGGGTACCATTACAGTAAAAACCCCGCTAGGCAGCATTGTTGCGCTCTATACTTTACATGGACAAAAAGTGTACGCTACGCAGCAATATGAAACAGAAACAGTACTAACCGTTAAGCCAGGTGTGTATGTTTTGATTGCCGAGGCGAAAGGAAAAGCCCCCTATCGTACCAAAGTGATTGTACCGTAAAAACAACATGCTATTTTGCGTTAACCCACCAAATCTCCTGTGCATAAGAGCTGTTATGCAACCATACCTCCTGCCCTATTTTAGGGGCGATAAGCGGTACGTTTAACTCCCGCGCGCGCTTTGTTACGCGTTCAATCGGATCCGTCCATTTATGTAGGGCAAGTGCAAAAGCACCCCAATGGATGGGCATCATGCGTCTGGCTTTAACGTCTATTGCGGCTTGCACGGTTTCTTCGGGCATCATGTGGATTTGCGCCCAATTTTCGTTGTACTGACCACATTCTAACATGGCAAAATCAAACGGACCGTATTTCTCGCCAATCTCCTTAAAGTGCGGACCATATCCACCATCACCGCTAAAATAAATGTTGGTAGTGTCTGCAGATATAATCCAACTCCCCCATAAGGTTGTATTACGATTTGTAAGACCTCGACCTGAGAAATGACGCGCAGGTGCAAAGGCAATTTGTAGATTCTCCATTTGGGTTTCTTCCCACCATGCCATTTCATGAATCTGGGCATCAGCCACACCCCAAGCTCTAAAATGCGCCCCAACGCCTAAGGGCACATAAAATGCACTGGTCTTGGTTTTTAATTGTTGAATAGATTCATAATCTAAGTGGTCATAATGGTCATGTGAAATGAGTATCGCATCAATTTTTGGTATTTGGGCAATCTCAATGGGCAATTCTTTAGCAAATCGCTTGCCGCCTAACGTGGGGTGTGGCGCTGGTACCGAAGTAAGCATGGGGTCTAGCAGTAGTGTTTTACCACCCATCTGCACTAAAAAAGCTGAATGCCCAAACCATATAACGCGGGGATGATTTTTATTTTCTACAACATCAATGCTATCTACCTTTTCCACCGGCAGGTTAAAATCTGGACGCGCATTTGGTACCCCCTTTATAAATTTCCACAACACATTTAGCCCTTTGCTGCCGCTCATATCCATCGTGGTTTCAATGAGATTATGAAAAATACCATCCTTGTAATGTGCCCGCTTAGCATATTCTAGCTTTTGTTGCGGTGTGGCCGTGCCGCCAAATTGTGGACTGAAGGTTACGAAGAGAAAAGTAGCCCCAGCGCTAAAAAGAATAAAGAGCACAAAAACCATAGCCATGCGAATAAGTATTTTTTTCATGTATTAAAGTACTTTTAGAGTAGCTCAATCTGCTTCCGCCAAAATCAAAATGTCTCTTGGGCGTATTACCGAAGCGTTATATCCACGTTTGGTAATATTGATCATAGCTAAGCCAAGCTGCGTGGTATTAACAACAGCATTTGGTGCAATTTTTTTGAGGAGGATTAGCAACCACTTCAGGTACGTAATTAGTGTGCGGTACATTTTACTACTAGGCATGATGCCTCTTAGTGGTATTATGGCACCCGGCCGGAAGGCGAATGCCTGCATAAAGCCAAGTTTTAATAAGTCATTTTCTGTCTTCCCTTTTACACGTGCCCACATTTGTCGGCCCTTTTCTGAGCTATCAGTACCTTCTCCAGAAACATAAGTGAAGGTCATGGCCGGATTAATCTCCACCAAAACACGCGCAAGTGCCAAGGTATAGGTGTATGTGTATTTCGTGTAATCTCTTTCATTTAGGCCCGCGGCGCTAACGCCCATACATGCATAGCAGGCATCATATCCCGCAAGCTGTTCTGCCACTGTATTGAACTCTGAAAAGTCTGCGTGCAACAGTTCTTTTAGCTTGGGATGATTCATGCCTAGCGACCTACGGCTAATAGACAGCACGGTTTTAACCTCTGGGTGATCTAAACATTCCAAGAGAACCCCCTTGCCCACCATGCCCGTTGCACCGGTTATAATTACATTCATGATTTCTTTTTTGGCGTTATGATCTTTTCATCAATTAACATTTGAAAAGAATCGATCATGGTTTCTTCTAATGGCCTAAAGGTTACACCCAGCTCACGCTGTACTTTGGTATTATCCGCTTTCCAGATTTGATCAATGTTGTTGCGTATAAAATTGCGGGTCAACGACTTGTTTACCATTGGGCCAATCAGCATAAGTAACCATTTTGGCAAAGCCTTATTTGGAACTGGATATTGCCCACCAAAGTGCTTATGTAGCAATTGTGCAATTTCTAAAAAGCCCGTATTGTGTCCGCTAGTTATGTGGCGACCGTTGGCCTCTGGTGTAAATCCCGCCTGATAATGCGCAAGCGCAACATCACGCACATCCACCAAGCCAATGCCCATATTTGGCACCCCCATTTTCATGGTGCCATCGCCCAGCTGTTTTAGCAAACGCATACTTTCTGAAGTTGCATTTTGTGGATTCAGCGCCGGACCCATTACCAAACTCGGGTTGATCACCACAAGATCCCATTGTTCTTGGGCTTCAGCAATTTTCCATGCTTCAATCTCTGCCAATGTTTTTGAGTACGAATAAGGCTGGTTATTTAATGAAGCAGTGGTATTCCACACCTCTTCTGTAAATACCCCGTGAGGTGTGCGTGCCAAATCAACCGCATCATTATAAATAGCTGCACAGCTACTGGTAAGCACCACACGCTTAACAGAGCCCGTTTTAACCGCTTGGTGCAACACATTTGCCGTTCCTTTAACCGCAGGATCTATCAAATCGCGCTGGGCATCTGTATAGGCAGAAGTAAAGGGCGATGCCGTATGAAACACCAAATCACAATCTTCCATTGCTTCTGCGTAAGACCCTCTTTGAAGTAAATCCGTTTCAAAATACTTTATTGTGCCTGGAGCCTGAGCCGCGATAGCATCCAAATGCGCAATCCTTTTAGCTTCCAGTTTACGTACCCCTGCGTGCACCGTTAAACCTTCTTCAAGAAGTTTTTTAACCAACCAACCAGCAACATATCCCGTTGCACCGGTAACCAATACTGGCTTTGTTTTATCTATTTGTGTCATAGTTTTAAGTAATTAATCACTCACTGAGCGTGTGATGTTTTATATGTGATATTTTGATTTCAATACATTAAGAATGGCTTGTTTGTTGGCCGGTTCATGCAAGAGCAAAGCAGTGGCCGAGCCATCCATGAGCATAAAAATAACTTCAGCCTCAGCAGCCGGATCAGTATAACCCAACTTGTTAAAAGCGTCTGTTAACACCAGGCGCACGGTGTCTAGCCAGCGGGTGTCATAACTTTGAATCTGCCACTTCAAAGCATACATTAAACGCCACATGCCATACTCTTCAGCATCAATGCCAAATGGAAGTTCTAGTATTTTACGGATAATTTCTTTCGGATCTTCGCTCATAACAATTTCTGCCATCTTCAATTTTATAGCTTCGGTGCTTTGCTTCATAATGGCCGCTAATAAACCTTCTTTACTTCCGTAGTGCTTAAAAATTAAACCCTCAGAAACCCCCGCTGCCTTCGCAACTTTTGCGGTAGATGTTGCTGCATATCCTTCTTGTGCAAAGAGATGTAGCGCGGCATTTAAAATGTTCTCTTGCTTTTCCGTCATAATAAGTGAGTAATCACTCATCAAAGATAATTGAATAAAGCACTTGCGCAAGCGTCTTGTAAAAACGGCATTGGCTGTAATCTTCAAATCTTGACTGGCTGTTAAGATTATGGTAAAGCACGTGCTATTCGCTGCTACACAAGTAAATTAATTTTATATATTTACAATATCATTTTAATATCATAAATCATGGAGAAAATTTATTCTGCCAAGGCAGGTTCTGGTTACTGGCACGTGTTTATTAGTCTTGCCATACTTGTTGGCATCGTTATCGGCTTGGTTAATAGCCAAATTTGGATGTTGCTTTTTATTCTGCTTTGGTTCATTCACCTACTTGGATTCATGATTATCGCCCCAAACCGCGCTGGCGTACTCGTGCTTTTTGGGGCCTATAAAGGCACTGTTAAAAATTTCGGTTTTTACTGGGTAAACCCCTTTATGAGCAAAAAACAAATCAGCCTACGCGCTTACAATCTAGACAGCAAACCCATTAAGGTAAATGATAAACTGGGCAATCCAATCATCATTGGTGTTGTTCTGGTATGGCGGGTTAATGATACTTATAAGGCGTTTTTTGATGTAGAGAACTATGCCGATTTTGTACATATACAAACAGATGCCGCCATCCGTAAAATGGCAGGTGCTTACCCGTATGACAGCTTTGATGATGATGAGGCTGAGATATGCCTGCGCAGTAACCTTGAAGATATCAATGCCGTTTTAGAGCAAGAAATGGCAGAACGCTTGGCCCTTGCAGGTATTGAAGTGATTGAGGCGCGCATAAGTCACCTGGCCTACGCACAAGAAATTGCGGGTGCCATGTTGCAACGTCAACAAGCCACGGCCATTATTGCAGCACGCAGAAAAATTGTTGAAGGTGCCGTGGGTATGGTAGAAATGGCTCTTGATGAACTTAGCAAGAAAGAAGTGGTTCATCTTGATGATGATAAAAAAGCTTCAATGATTAGCAACCTCATGGTTGTTCTTTGCAGCGACAAAGCAGCAAGCCCGGTGGTAAATACAGGCACTTTATATCAATAAACTATGTCTTTTCAAGAATCTCAGCGCCTTAATTTAGGTATTCGCGTGTTGGCATTGGTGGGGATGATACCCGGTGTAATCATCGTTGCCAAAACATACCACGAGCAACCCACCTCAGAAAACCTGATTATCTTATTAGGCATGATTTTACTTCCAGTGGTCACTTATAGTTTTTTCCTCCACAACCAGGCAAAAACACGTATAGACAGTTTGGGCGTTCACTATTATTACTGGCCATTTGTTCTTCGCTGGCGCACGATTAACTGGAGTGATATCCAACAGGTACACATTAAAAACATTTCCCCACTCACTGACTTTGGTGGTTGGGGATACAAATTAGGCCGCAAAAAAAAGGGCATCATACTTTCTGGCGACAAGGCGATCTATATCCACTTGAAAAATGAAAAGGTTTTTGCCATCACCACTAACCAACCAGAACAGGCTCGCAGTGCCATTAGCCTCTGGGCTGTAGAAAAATTAGTGTAATGGGAAAGAAAAAAGGTTTTGCCTTGCGCATTGATGAAGACATGCTGGCAGCCATTGAAAAATGGGCAGCCGATGATTTTAGAAGTACCAATGGCCAACTTGAATTTTTGCTGCACAAAGCTTTACTTGAGGCCGGCAGATTACCTAAAAAGAAGGATAATTCATGATTTGAGATTTCAGATTTGAGAAAGTGCCTAAAGCCTTAAGTTAAATTAAATGTGTTTTATAAACCGCTGCGCAACTTGCGTGGCGGTTTTTGTTTCTCATTGTCTTTGAATTGGTAAATTCGGCAGCCTTTTTCACCTTTTTGGCTGTAAAAGGTTAAACCCAAAAACACTCACTATGCGATTAATTTTTTCGGTTTTAACAGCAATATTGTTTGCGTTGCCAATTCAGGCACAGAAAAAAACGTCTAAAACAATACAATCAGAATTCCTCGAAAATCTAACCTGGCGCAATCTCGGTCCGTTTAGAGGCGGCCGCAGTTGTGCGGTTACTGGCGTGCCCGGCAAGCCCAACCTGTTTTATTTTGGCAGCACAGGTGGTGGCGTTTGGCGTACCACAGATGCCGGCAATACCTGGGAAAGCATTTCTGATGGCTTTTTTGGCGGAAGTATTGGCGCTATAGCCATAAGTGAAAGCGACCATAACGTTATTTACGTTGGTCAAGGCGAAGAAACTGTTCGCGGTAACGTGAGCAGTGGTTTTGGCGTGTGGAAGACGGTTGATGGTGGCAAGACCTGGCAGCATATCGGGCTTGAAAAAACGAAGCATATTGGGAGAATACGCATACACCCTACCAACCCAGATATCGTTTTTGTGGCCGCTATGGGCGATTTGTTTAAAGACACAGAAGAGCGTGGCGTGTACAAAAGCATCGATGGCGGCAAAACCTGGAAACGGGTGCTCTTTAGCGATGCCGGCAGCGGTGCCGTAGAAGTTACCTTCGACCCCGGAAATCCGCGCCACCTGTACGCCAGCACTTGGACGGTTAGGCGCACGCCTTATTCGCTAAGCAGTGGCGGTACAGGCAGCAAACTTTGGAAAAGTACTGATGGTGGCGAAACCTGGGAAGAACTAAGCGATAACCCCGGCTTTGCGAAAGGCCTGCTGGGCATTATTGGCGTAACGGTTTCACCTGCAAACCCAGACCGCGTTTGGGCTATGGTAGAAAACGAACCCGATGGCGGTGTGTACCGCAGTGATGATGCCGGAGCCACCTGGAAACTCATCAACCAAGATAGAAACCTCCGCCAGCGTTCATGGTATTACGCGCGCATTTATGCCGATACCAAAGACCCCAACAAAGTCTATGTGATGAATGTAAGCTACCAGACCAGCACGGATGGCGGCATGACCTTTAAAGGCCGATATGCCCCACATGGCGACCATCACGATCTGTGGATAGCGCCAGAAGACCCCAACCGCATGATCATTGGCGATGATGGTGGCGCGCAAATAACCTTTGATGGCGGTAAAAACTGGACCACCTACTACAACCAGCCAACCGCCCAGTTTTATCGCGTAACTACAGATGATCATTTCCCTTTCCGCATTTATGGTGCGCAACAAGACAACTCATCCATTCGCATGGTACATCGTAGTGACAACGCTTTTATTACCGATCAGGATTGGGAAGAGACTGCCGGTGGCGAGGCTGGTCATCACGCTATTTACCCCAAGGATAACGACATTGTTTTTGGTGGAGAATACGGTGGTTTCATGATGCGAATCAACCATAGAACCAAACAAAAACAGGCTACCAATGTGTGGCCAAACAATCCGTTGGGGCATGGTGTAGAAGACATGAAATACCGCTTCCAGTGGAATTACCCGCTATTCTATAGCAAGCATAACACGGAGAAATTGTATGCTTTTAGCAACCACGTACACGTGAGCACAGATTTTGGCATGAGCTGGCAAACCATCAGCCCCGATCTTACTACCAATGATACCACTAAGCAAGGCCCCAGTGGCGGCCCCATTACCAAAGACAATACCGCGGTAGAATACTACTGTACCATTTTTGCAGCCGCAGAAGCGCTAAGCAATGGTGATGTGCTATGGACAGGCAGCGATGACGGCCTGATTCATGTTACAAAAGATGGCGGCCAGAACTGGACCAACGTCACCCCAAAAGACCTGCCCGATTTCACCCAGATAAACAGCATTGAGGCAGACCCCTTTAACGAAGGTGGTTTATATGTGGCCGCCACACGCTATAAGTGGGGCGATTATCAGCCCATGCTTTACCATACCACAGACTACGGCAAAAGCTGGCAGCGCATAGATAACGGCATACCCCGCGAGCATTTTACCCGCGTAATTCGCGCAGAACCCAATAAAAGGGGTTTGCTGTTTGCCGGAACCGAATACGGCATGTACATCAGTTTTGATGATGGCAAGAACTGGCAGCCTTTCCAGCAGAATTTACCGCAGGTACCTATTACGGACCTTGCCGTTAAAGACCGCCACCTTATTGCTGCCACCCAAGGCCGCAGCTTTTGGATGATAGATGATCTGAGTCCGTTGTACGAAATGGACAAGGTTACCGGCAATGCCGCGTATCTCTTCACCCCAAAACCCACCTACAACCTGGCTGCGGGTTATGGCGGCAAGAGCAAGACCCGGGGCGAAAACCATCCCAATGGCGCAATCATAAACTACTATTTGCCTGCTGTAGATACCGCCAAAGACTACCTCCTGATCTTTAAAGATGCCAATGGCAATACCGTGCGCACCTTTAGCAACAAGGCGGCAGACAAAAAGAATCGCTGGCAGCCAAAGGCCGGTGCCAACCGTTTTATCTGGAATCTTCGCACCGAAGGTGTGGATGAAATAAAAGGCATGATCTTGTGGTTTGTGTTAACTGATGGTCCTTTTGTGCTGCCCGGGGAATATACCGTTACCCTGGCCGCAGATGGCACGGAGCAGACCGTGCCCTTGACCATTTTGCAAGATCCGCGCAGCGATGCCACCCCGGCAGACTTGCAAGCCCAGTATGATTTTGTGATCAGCTGCCGCGATAAGATGAATGCCATAAACCAGACCATCCGCGAGATACGGAGTGTGAACGCACAACTAGGCGAATTAAAGGGCCGCATTGAAGATGAGACCCTGCAAACCGACATCACCACGCTTATGCAGACCGCAGGCGATATAGAAAAGGCCTTGTATCAAACCAAGAACCGCAGTTCGCAAGATCCGCTCAACTTCCCCATACGCCTCAACAACAAATACGGCCATGTGGCCATTCTGGCATCAATTGGGTTTAACCGCCCAACCACGCAGATGTATGGTGTAAAGGCGGAGCTGGAAACCTTGATTGATGCCGAATTACAAAA
>CAYQDW010000006.1:0-68025 GCA_964416385.1 uncultured Cryomorphaceae bacterium
GGTTAGTTTTGTATGTGCACAACCCCGTTCATTTCTCCCGTGCTGAATTATATGATAACCCAACAGGGCGTTTATTTTTACGGCCTGAAGCACCACACCATGAATATGCACTTTATTGCCATCGGAGGTAGCGCGATGCACAACCTGGCTCTGGCTATGCACCAAAATGGCCACCATGTTACGGGCAGCGATGATGAAGTTTTTGAACCCAGTAAATCGCGATTGGCAGCTAAGGGATTGTTACCTGATAAAATGGGCTGGGATGCCAACCGCATAACCAAAGACATTGACGCCATTATTTTGGGCATGCACGCCCGCGAGGACAATCCAGAACTCATCCGCGCACGCGAAATGGGCCTTAAGATTTACAGCTACCCAGAATTTCTATACGAGCAAAGCAAAGACAAAACCCGCGTAGTGATTGCCGGCAGCCACGGTAAAACCACCATTACCAGCATGGTGCTGCATGTATTGGGTTATCATGGTATGGACGTTGATTTTATGGTGGGTGCCCAGCTGGAAGGCTTTGATACCATGGTACGCATTACGCCCGATGCCGAGTTCATGCTGCTGGAAGGTGATGAATACCTGGCATCACCTATTGATCGCAGGCCAAAATTCCACCTCTACAAACCCAACATTGCTTTGCTTAGCGGCATTGCGTGGGATCATATCAACGTCTTCCCCACCTTTGAGAATTACACCGAGCAGTTCCGCATTTTTGTGGATATGATTGAGCCGGGTGGCGCCATTGTGTATAGTGCCGAAGATCCTGAAGTAAAAAAAGTGGTGGAAGAAGCCACCAATACGATTAAGAAATTCCCGTATTACACCCCGGCCTACCGCGTGGCCGATAATGTGTGTTACCTGGAAACACCTGATGGCGACTTGCCACTGGAGATTTTTGGTGCACACAACTTGCAGAATCTTGAAGGTGCCCGCTGGATTTGCCAAGAAATGGGCATACAGGAACAAGACTTTTTTGAGGCCATCGCCAGTTTTAAAGGTGCCAGTAAACGGCTAGAAAAGATTGCCGAAAGTGCCAACCGCGTAGTGTACAAAGACTTTGCACATGCGCCGAGTAAGGTGGCTGCTACGGTTAAGGCTGTACGCGAGCAATTCCCTAACCGCAAACTGGTGGCTTGCTTAGAGCTACATACGTTTAGCAGCCTAAATCCTGATTTTTTGCCTCAATATAAAGGAAGCCTTGACCTTGCCGATGAAGCGCTGGTATTTTATAGTCCGAAGGCACTGGCGCACAAAAAGCTACCGCAACTTAGCATTACGCAAGTACATGGCCATTTTGCTAATGACGCATTAACTGTAAGTAATAAGTCTGATGAAGTCTTGGCATGGCTCGCCCAAAAAGAAGGCCCTGCCGTATATCTGCTCATGACAAGCGGTAACTTTGATGGCGTTGATTTGGCACAATGCGCACTAGACTTGGTTTCTTAAATACTTTGCCATTTTAGCCCCTACACAAAAAGCATAACGAAAACGAACTGATGATTAAGCAACTATACCGGTTTTTAAATCCGAAATTTCAAAATCTATTTTTAGAGTATAAGGTGAACTTTAAACCGCGATATGGTCATGGTAAACCGCCTCATAAATCCCTTTATGACATTATTGATCAAAATAGAGAAACGTATAAGGCTTATCTAGAAAAAGCCTTAACGTATTCAGAATCTATTTGGACAATTCGCGATGCAAAACAAGAAACCGACCCCTCTAAGCCAACTTGGAATAATGGGTTTTTGCCGGGGCTGGATATCATTGGTATTTATACCATGATGGCCAGCATGAAGCCCAAAAAGTATATCGAAATTGGCTCTGGTAATTCAACCAAAGTTGCCTTTAAGGCGAAAACAGAACATGCACTGGATACGGAAATAGTTTCTATAGACCCAATGCCGCGGGCAGAAATAGACCATTTGGCCAATACCGTAATTCGGGAGCCCTTTGAGAACATAGATTTGCAGCTACTGGATGATTTGCGCGAAAATGACATCTTGTTTGTAGATAACTCACATCGCATTTTACCCAACTCTGATGCCACTGTTTTCTTTTTAGAAATTTTACCTCGCCTTAAAAAAGGGGTTATTGTTCACATTCACGACATCTACCTCCCCTATGATTATCCGCAGTTTATGTGTGACAGGTTTTATTCTGAGCAATACGGGCTGGCCATGTATCTGTTGGCAAACCCAACGAAGTATGAGAGTATTTTACCCAATTACTTTATTTATGAGGATGAAGACCTCGCCAAATTAATCTCCCCCATTTGGAACCATGAAAATTTAGCTGGTGTAGAGCGGCATGGTGGTTCTTTTTGGCTTCGGATTAATGGGTAAAGACTCTTTGATACGCATCTAAAAATTTTTAGATAAAATGACACTAAACACAAAAATGCATTCAATTAAAATAAGGCTCGTTACACTTTTTTGTTTGGCTATAATCACCCAAACAGTTGCCCAAAGTAGCCCACAGCAGGACTTAAGTGCTACAGATACCAACCGCGTAAAAGTAGTTGGTGCCATGAAAAACGTTATGTGGAAGGGCGAGCTTGGCGGCATTGTACAGTTTGATACGCTTGCGCCAAAGCGTGGACTTTATGGCTTGGGGCCAGAGTCGTTTTTAACAGGTGAGATCCTTATTATTGATGGCACCACCTATGTATCTCGGGTAACGTCAGACACAACCATGACGGTACAACCATGCGCAGATTGTGCAGCACCATTTTTTGTTTATGCCCATGTAAATAACTGGCGGTCTATGCCCTTACCACAAAGCATTTCTTCTATCGCTGATTTAGAAAAGTTTATTGACGAACATACATCAAATGCGCAAAGACCTTTTGCCTTTAAGCTGGTAGGTACCATAAAAACGGCCACCATTCATGTACAAAACCTTCCTAGAGGCACTGCTGTATCATCACCTACAGAGGCCCATCAAGGGCAAGTAAATTATGATCTTAAAGCCTCTGAAGTAACCATCATAGGATTCTTTTCCACGGCACATCAGGGCATTTTTACACATCATGACAGCTATTTGCACATGCACCTCATTACGGCAAATAATGACATGATGGGCCATGTTGATGCTTTTGAGTTGGCCGAGATGACCCTTTATTTGCCAGAGGATTAATCCCTTTGCCCTAAATGCTAAGATTGAATAAGGCTAAATAATCATGCGCGGCATACCATACCCTAAAAGGCTTGGTTACCTTTGCAGCCGCTTTAAACTGAAAGCTATTATAGATGACAATCAAGAATAATATCCTAGAAACCATTGGTAATACACCTATGGTTAAGCTTAATAAAATTGCCGAAGACATACCAGGAACCATACTGGCGAAGGTGGAATATTTTAATCCGGGACACAGCGTAAAAGACCGCATGGCATTAAAAATGGTAGAAGATGCCGAAGCTGCGGGCTTGTTAAAACCGGGCGGCACCATCATAGAATGTACCAGCGGCAACACGGGGATGGGCTTGGCACTAGCGGCCATTGTAAAAGGCTATAAACTGATTTGCACCCTAAGTGATAAGCAGAGTAAAGAGAAAATAGACATTTTAAAAGCTGTGGGTGCAGAGGTTTATGTTTGCCCAACTAACGTTGCGCCAGATCACCCCGATAGCTATTATTCTGTTGCCAAGCGCCTTAATCAAGAAATACCAAATAGCTTTTGGGCCAACCAATATGACAATTTGAGTAATGCCCAAGCGCATTATGAAAGCACCGGCCCCGAGATTTGGGAACAAACAGAAGGCAAAATCACCCATTTTGTGGTAGGCGTTGGCACCGGTGGTACCGTTAGTGGTGTGGCCAAGTACCTAAAAGAGAAAAATCCAAACATTAAAATTTGGGGTATAGACAGCTATGGTTCGGTTTTTAAAAAATACAAGGAAACCGGTGTATTTGATGAGAAAGAAATCTACAGCTATATCACAGAAGGTATTGGCGAAGATATTTTGCCGAAGAACGTTGATTTTGAGCGCATAGATTTATTTGAAAAAGTAACAGACCGAGATGGCGCTTTGGCAGCACGCGAGCTTGCCCGTAAAGAAGGTTTATTCTTGGGCTACAGCTGTGGTTCTGCATTTCAAGGTTTACGCCAATTAAAGCACCTGTTAACGGAGGATAGCGTTGTGGTGGTGCTCTTTCATGATCACGGTAGCCGCTATGTAGGCAAGGTTTATAATGACGATTGGATGCGAGAGCGCGGTTTTTTAAATGCTGAAAACAAAGTTGCTCGCGATTTAATTGCAAAACATGCCGCGTTGCCACTAGCCACCATTGGCGCTGGTGAGCCTGTACATAATGCCATTGCCTTAATGCGTAAGCTAAACATTAGCCAATTACCTGTTATGAGCAATGGTAAGTTTGTTGGTAGCATTGATGATGCCCATCTTTTAGATGCCCTAGTGAATGACCCTGATGCCAGAGATAAGCGGGTAGAAAATTATATTCAGCCACCTTTTCCTCTAGTGCAAGCCAGCGACCCAATTAGCAGCATTGCGCAAAAAATGACTGCCGAAAATGGCGCGGTATTGGTTGAGCTCGGACAAGGAAAATACCATATCATTACCCGACATGATGTGGTAGCAGCCATGAGCTAAGCACAATACGCTGTTTTTTATGGGCGGATTATAATGTGCAACTGGAGAGCATTTCGCGCGTAGCCGCCTAATGGCGTTATAAAAAACTGTTGTGTATGATGATGATTAATTACAGCGTAAAAATTGAGTTAGGCCCATGCAACGTGTAACTGATCAAACTGGTCGTGCGGTTGAATTGCCAGATTTACCGCAACGCATTATTAGTCTTGTTCCCTCACAAACAGAATTATTGTTCGACTTAGGGCTAGAGGAACGCGTTGTTGGCATCACCAGATTTTGTGTGCATCCAGAAACATGGCATAACAGTAAAACGCGCATTGGCGGTACAAAAATTTTAAAACATGCCGTGATTGATGAGCTACAGCCCGACCTCATTATTGCAAATAAAGAAGAGAATACCCGCGAAGATGTAGAACGCCTAAGCCAGAAATACCCGGTTTGGGTGAGTGATGTAGCTACCCTACCCGATGCTTTGGGCATGATTCGCAGCATTGGGGCAATAACTGGCAAAAGAATGCTTGCAGAAGATATTGCCGCAAAAATTGACACCTCTTTTACCGCGCTAAAAGTTGAACGGCAAACCAGAACCATTTATCTTATTTGGCGAAAACCCTATATGGCGGCGGGCAATGACACTTTTATAAATGATATGCTTGCGCGTTGTGGTTTTGAAAATGTTGTAGACATAGAACGCTATCCAGAATTAAGTGAGGCCGATTTAATTCATCTAGATCCAGAATTGATTTTATTTTCTTCTGAGCCCTATCCTTTTAAAGAACAGCACATGGAGCAACTCCAAAAGTTACTTCCGCATACCCACATGCAACTTGTAAATGGTGAACCCTTTAGTTGGTATGGTAGCAGGCTGCTAGAAAGCGCCAATTATTTTAAAAAGCTCAAAGCCGTTTTAAACCTTTAAAATTTACATACACTTTACGGATCTACAACAGAACATTGCACCACATTATCGGTTTTACCTTCATGTTTAGACTCTTTTTAGTAACTACGCTTATCATGTTTGGATTTTCTACAAAGGCACAACAGTTAACTGTTGGGGATAAAGCACCATCTTTTTCATTGCTAGACCAAAATGGCACCACCGTTAACAGTGCTGATTTGTATGGGAAGGAGATTCTCGTAATTTATTTTTATCCAAAAGACGATACGCCCGGCTGCACCAAAGAGGCATGCAGCTTTCGCGATAATTTCACTGCATTTACAGAAGCTGGTGTTCGTGTTTTAGGGGTAAGCGAAGACTCCCCCGCCAGCCACAAGACCTTTGCAGAAAAATACAAGTTACCATTTACCCTATTAAGTGACCCCAATAATGCTTTACGCGATGCATTTGGGGTTAAGGGCGATTTATTCGGGCTTATTCCAGGCCGTGTAACTTTTGTGATTGATACAAAGGGCATCATCCAGCATGTATTTATTTCGCAAACTCAAGCAGAAAAACATATAAAAGAGAGCCTTGATGCCATTGCTAAACTAAAGGGCGCTTAACTTTGTGGCCATGAATGAATGGATAATTTACGCTGCCGTTGTAACCATTACCTTTTTAGGGATGGAGTTTGTGGCATGGGCAACACACAAGTACCTCATGCACGGGCCACTTTGGTTTTTACATTATGATCACCACAATAAGACAAAAGGCTTTTTTGAAAAAAATGACGCCTTCTTCTTGATTTTCGCTGTACCGAGTTGGCTCTGTATTATGCTTGGTATGATGAATGAAAATTATATAAGTGTGAGCATTGGCGCAGGCATTGCGCTTTATGGCATCACCTACGCCATTGTACATGAGGTTTTTATTCACCAGCGCGTAAAGTGGCTACGGAATACAAATAACTTATATTTCAGGGCCATAAGGCGTGCACACAAAATGCATCACAAGCACTTGGGCAAGCACTATGGCGAAAGTTTCGGGATGATTTTTATTCATCCGAAATATGTAAAGCAAGAAAAAGAAGCACAAGCAAAGAGCAAAGTTTCTGCAAATGCATAACGCCAAAATATACAACTAAAGCAAGCCATCAGGTTGATTCCAGAAAGCAAATACCTCTACCTCTTCATTAATCTGTTCGTAATTTCTATACCGCTATTACGCAGTTTTGAGTCGCGCGTGGCTTTCTATAAAGGATTCAAATCTTTGGGTTTAGCCATTTTAGTAACCGGTGGTTTCTTTTTAATCTGGGATGTTATTTTCACCCACATGGAAATTTGGGGCTTTAATCCCAAATATCTTTCTGGTATATCACTTTTAGGTTTGCCTTTAGGTGAGTATCTCTTCTTTGTAACTGTACCCTTTGCCTGTGTTTTTACGTATAAGTCATTAAGTGTTTTGATCAAAAAAGACCTGCTTGGCAAATACGCTAAAACCATCAGCAACTTTTTAATTGGCTTTAGCTTTACCATTGCTGCCATGTATTATGACCGTTGGTACACGGTTACAACCTTCATTTTCTTAGGTAGCTTTATTAGCTTTTTGCAATACCGCGAAAAACCAGTTTGGCTAGGTAGGTTTTACCTCGCCTACGCAGTATGTTTAATTCCCTTTTTTCTGGTTAATGGCATCTTAACAGGAACAGGCATAACAGAAGAGATTGTTTGGTATAATAACGCAGAGAATTTAGGTATACGCATGGGTACAATTCCATTTGAAGATACCTTTTATGGCTTATTATTGATTTTAGGCACTACCTATTGGTATGAGCGTTTTGGTAAAAATAAAGCTGACTAACTCGTTACTCCAGCACCATCATTCTAGGGTTCTATCCGCCATTTAAAAAACTATATTTGGCACCCTCTCAAAAAGGCGAAACACAAAATATGAAGAACAGATTATTGCTGTTGGTGATGCTATTAACGGCTACCGTTTATGGCCAAAAAGGAACCTTTCGGGGTTTTGTGTATGAAAAAGCGAACGAAACCCCCATCCCCTTTGCCAATGTAACCTTTACAGGCACTAATATCGGACGCTCTACCAACACAGACGGCTATTTTCAAATTCAAGATATACCCGTAGGCACTTATACCGTAGAAGTTAGCTTTTTAGGATTTAAAACACAGGTTATTGACGTTACCATACGCAATGGTAAAATCACTACAGAAACATTTTACCTAGAAGAGGAAACGCAAATGCTTGATGACGTGGTTATTAACGTTGAACGGCAAGAGCAAAAAACCAAGATTATGACCTCAGTGGTGTCTTTATCACCACGTAAGATTGCACAATTTAGTGTGGGTGGAGATCCTGATTTGGTACGCGCCATACAGGTAATACCGGGCGTTGTAACCAGTGGTGATCAAGGTGGCCAATTGTATATACGTGGTGGTGCGCCTATTCAAAACCTGGTGCTATTAGATGGTATGATTGTTTACAACCCATTTCACAGCATTGGTTTTTTCTCCGTTTTTGATACAGATATTTTACAATCTGCCGATGTATATACCGCAGGTTTTGGCGCAGAATATGGCAGCCGTAATTCTTCTGTTATGGACGTACGCACACGCGATGGTAACAGACAGCGCTTTGCTGGAAAAGCCTATGCCAGTACTTATATGTCTAAAATACTGTTAGAAGCGCCCATTGGTAAAAAACGAAAAAACGGGTTTGCACCTGCCTCCGTTTTGGTTAGTGCAAAAACTTCCTACCTCGATAAAACTTCGCCTGTACTTTATCCTTACGTAGAAACAGAATTTGCAGATGGATTGCCGTTTACCTTTAATGACATCTATGGGAAACTATCATTAAACGGCCGCGGCGGCAGCCGCATCTCTGGCTACGGCTTTTATTTTAGTGATGCTGTAAATCTAGATCCACAGCGCTCTATAAATTGGGATACTTGGGGCGTAGGCCTTGATTTTACGGTAATTCCGCCAAGCAGTAACACCCTTATAAAAGGTTCATTTGCCAGTTCTAGCTATTTCATACAATCTACAGAATTAATCGGTCAACCAAGAAACAGCCGCATTAATGGATTTAATATGGCTTTAGACTTTACATACTTTGTTCGTGAGAGCGATGAGATTAAATATGGCATTCAGGCCATTGGTTATGAAACGGATTATGTGTTTACCAATAGCATTGGCCTTCAAAGTAGCGAGGCCCAAAACACCACAGAATTAGGTGCCTTTTTTAAGTATCGATTTGTAAGTACACGCATTTTGGTAGAACCAGGTATGCGCGTTCAATATTATGGTTCATTAGGAGAATTGAGCCTAGAACCAAGAGTAGGATTAAAAGTAAACATCACAGAGGCTGTGCGTTTTAAAGCTTCTGGCGGATTATATTCTCAAAACCTTGTAGCTGCAAATAGTGACCGCGATGTGGTTAACCTCTTTTATGGCTTTTTAAGCGGACCAGAGGATTTACCGAAGCAATTTAGAGGCGAAGATCTAAACAGTAAATTACAAAAGGCCGCCCATGCCGTTGCAGGTGTGGAGGTTTCTCTTGGTAAAAACCTAGACATCAATATTGAGGCGTACCTCAAAGATTTTAGTCAATTGACTAACGTAAACCGCAACAAACTTTTCCCAAATGAGCCCGTATATAGCGACCGGCCAGAGATATTACGCAAAGATTTTATCATAGAAAAAGGCTTTGCCTATGGTTATGATTTTCTTCTAAAATATAACGTTGCACGCTATAGCATTTGGGCGGCTTATTCATGGAGCAAGGTAACGCGCGATGATGGCATACAAGAATATCCGCCATTTTTTGACAGAAGGCACAACATAAACCTAGTTTTGAGCTATTTCTGGGGGCGTAACAATGTTTGGGAGGCCAGTTGCCGTTGGAATTTTGGCTCAGGATTTCCGTTTACGCAAACACAAGGTTATTACCCACAAATTGGCTTTGTTGACCCTAATAGTGGAAAACCTCAAATAGACTTTGACTACACCACGGCTAATGGGCAAGGTGGTATTTTGTATGGCACACTTAATGGCGGAAGGCTCCCTGCATACCACCGTTTAGACCTTTCTGTAAAACGTACTTTTAAGTTGCAAAATGAAACCAGTTTAGAAGTCTCTTTTGGCGCAACAAATATGTACAACAGAGAGAATATCTTCTATTTTGATCGTGTGGAAGCAAAACGGGTAAACCAGCTTCCCATTATGCCAACCGTTAGTGCGGCTTTTGCATTTTAATAGTTGAATTTAAATGACCTGCCCTTAAACAGATTGGTTAATTTTGCCGCGTTTTTAAAATGCGGAAAGCACGGGTTTTTATGGCAAACACAAAATACATCTTTGTTACTGGTGGTGTAACAAGCTCTCTAGGTAAAGGCATTATCTCATCATCACTGGCAGCATTGTTACAAGCACGCGGCTATTCCGTTACCATACAGAAACTAGACCCCTATATTAATATAGACCCTGGCACCTTAAATCCTTATGAGCACGGTGAATGTTATGTAACCAATGATGGTGCAGAAACAGACCTTGATTTAGGCCATTATGAACGGTTTTTAAATCGGCCAACCAGCCAGGCCAACAATGTTACAACCGGTAGAATTTATCAAACGGTTATAGACAAAGAGCGCAGGGGCGACTTTTTGGGGAAAACGGTTCAAGTTATTCCACATATTACAGATGAAATCAAACGTAGAATCCAACTTTTAGGCAATACGGGCGAGTTTGAAATAGTTATTACAGAAATTGGTGGCACCGTTGGCGATATTGAGGCACTACCCTACATTGAAAGTGTTAGGCAGCTGCGTTGGGAAATGGGCGATGATTGTATTGTTATACATCTCACCCTAGTACCTTATCTAAGCGCTACCGGCGAGTTAAAAACAAAGCCCACACAGCACAGTGTAAAAGCACTACAAGAAAGTGGCGTACAGCCAGATATTTTGGTTTGCCGTACAGAACATGAATTGGGCGATGACATCAAGCGGAAGCTGGCACTTTTTTGCAACGTTAAAAAAGAAGCCGTTATTGAGTCTGCAGATGCAAGCACAATTTATGAAGTGCCCATTATGATGCACAAAGAGCGCTTAGACGAAGTGGCGCTTAAGAAGCTAAATCTCCCCACTAAAAATGAACCAGATCTTTCGCGCTGGCGCGAGTTTTTAACGCGACTTAAATATCCTGAACATGAGGTAGAAATTGGCCTCATCGGTAAGTATGTTGAGTTAAAAGACTCTTATAAAAGTATTGCAGAAGCGCTAATACATGCTGGTTCTGAAACGGAGACCCGCGTTAAAGTTCGCTGGATACACTCTGAAAAATTGCGCCCTGATAATGTGCAGCGCCATTGCAAAGACCTAGACGGCATCTTGGTAGCACCGGGCTTTGGCGAGCGTGGCTTTGAAGGAAAAATAGCCACGGTACAATATGCACGTGAGCATAACATCCCGTTTTTTGGTATTTGCTTTGGGATGCAAGCGGCCGTTATTGAGTTTGCGCGAAACGTAATAGGCTGGAAAGATGCCCATACCACTGAGGTAGATCCAAAGATTGAACATGCCGTTATTGACCTCATGGAAGCGCAAAAGAAAGTGGTAAATATGGGGGGCACCATGCGCTTGGGCGCAAATGATTGTCTACTAACCAAAGATTCTTTGGCATACGGTATATACAAGCGCGAAATGATTAGCGAAAGACATCGCCATCGCTTTGAATTTAATAACGCTTACCTCCAAGATTTTGAAGCCAATGGTATGCGCGCCACTGGCACAAATCCCAAAACAGGACTCGTAGAAATTATTGAAATTGAAAATCATCCATTTTTTGTTGGCGTTCAATTTCACCCAGAATATAAAAGCACTGTTGCCAATCCGCACCCGCTTTTTGTTCATTTTATAAAAGCGGCTATAAGTAAAAGTGCCTCAAACAACTAAGTATGGAAGAGTTTAAAATAGATCGTAACCAAATTATTGGTTTTGTTTTAATAGGTGTAATCATGTTGCTTTTTGCATGGTGGAATGCAGAAAATGCACCTGTAAATACTTCACCAAATCAAACCACCAATACCACAACCGTTGTTGAAGATTCTTCAAAAACTGCGGCTGCTATCACAGAAACACCAATTGCAGAAGCTGTTTTAGATACAGGCGCTGTAGCTTCAATTAAAGACACCTTTTTTACGATTGAGAATGATTTAATCAAACTTACCATTTCTGGTCAAGGTGCTTTGTTAACTAAAGCAGAACTTAAAAAATACCATACTTGGGATACCCTCCCCCTAATGCTTATTGATAGCAACATGCTTTTGGCCGTGCGCGTAGGCACTTTGGGAAGCAGTATTACTGGCATTTATTCAGGAACTACACAGCGAAACGACAGTTCTACCACACTTGCTCTACAACATACCAATGAGAATGGACAAACTTTTGCGGTAACCTATACCCTACCGGATAGCAGCTATCAAGTGCATGTAAATGTGCAAGGCGAAGGTTTTGGCACTGCTGCCAATGACCTTTATCTAGACTGGCAATTAGACGGTTTGCGCACCGAAAAAAGTATAGACATGGAGCGCCAAACTTCTACCATATATTATTGGCAAGAAGATGATTATGACTATTTAAGCGTTCGTGGAGAAGATGATGAGACACTAGAAAATTTAAAGTGGATAGGCTACAAGCAACAATTCTTTAGCAGCATTTTAGAGCCCAATTTGCCAATTAAGTCTTCTCGTATGGCTATTGCGCCATTTGAAGATGCTGATTTGGTAAAGCGTTTTAAAAGCGAAAACAATTTTGGCCCTGTAACTGGCGCTTTTAATCTCTCATACAACCTCTACCTTGGGCCAAATAAATATGAAATACTAAAAAGTTATGGCAGCGACTATAGCGATATCATAGATTTTGGCTGGGGTATTTTTGGTTGGATTGGTAAAGGTGTAGTTATTCCAATTTTTAACTGGCTAGAAGATTACGGTATCAATTATGGCATTATCATCCTAATAATGGCCATCATTATTAAGTTGGTTCTATTTCCGCTTACCTATCAAAGCTATAAAAGCATGGCTAAAATGCGTGTTTTAAAGCCAGAAATGGATGAGCTGAATGAAAAATTCAAAGACAAAGATCCCGTAAAGAAGAATCAAGCGGTTATGGAGTTGTACCAGCAAGCAGGTGTAAACCCGCTTGGCGGTTGTATTCCGATGTTGGTGCAAATGCCCATTCTTATTGCTATGTTCCGCTTTTTCCCGGCGAGCTTTGAGCTGCGTCAGCAGCCCTTTTTATGGGCCAAAGACCTGAGCACTTACGATGCCATTTTTAGTTGGCAAGCACAAATTCCGCTGCTTAGTGATATCTACGGCAACCACATTAGTTTGTTCACCATTTTAATGACCATTAGTACTTTGGTGTATACTTGGCTAAACAGCCAAATGCAAGGCAATACCAATCAAATTCCTGGCATGAAATACATCATGTATGGTATGCCTGTGATGCTGCTATTCTGGTTTAACAGTTATTCTGCTGGTTTGAGTTATTACTATTTTGTGGCAAACGTTATCACGTTCACACAGCAGTTTATCATCCGGAGAACCATGAATGAAGATGCTATTCATGCAAAGATTCAAGCGAAGCGCTCTGGCCCTAAAAAGAAGAAAAGCAAGTTTGCACAGCGTTTAGAAGAAGTACAAAAAGCACAAGCAGGTAAAAAAGGACGTTAAGTCTTAAAAGCCTTTTTGGTTAAGTAACAGCTCATACAAGCGTAATTATTACCTGTGTAAGCACGCGTTTAAACCACGTAATCATTTGGGTATATTTGGTGGCATAACCCTTATTTTATGCTGCTTTAACGCTTTAAGAAGAGCAGCGCAAACGCCATTGGCTTATATAAGCTACATTCTATGGCTGAATAAAACTAAATGTTAAAGCACTTTTGTTAATCCAACTTAAGTCCCAGCTCTCTCACAATCTGTAAAACAAAACCTGTGACTTTTTTGCGTTGAGGTGATAAGATTTAACGAAAAAGTACGGCACAAAAAAAAGCCCTCACCAATGGCAAGGGCTTTCTTTATTTCTTCGGCTTTTAGTTTGTATTGCCAAAATGGCTCATGTAACCATTCACGTAATCATAACCGCCAGAACCATCTGTGCGTAAGCGCCAAACAATGGTAGCAACAGATAATCCAGTTTCAAAAGGTGCTAAAGATGTTTTAGGAATACTCAAAAGTATTGGTGTGTTTTTTGTACCTAAAATATCACCCTCAATAAAATCGCGACCAAAAGGATTTACTTCTGCCAATGGCAAGCCCCAAGGGTTAGCAGTATTGGCAGGCGTGAAAAGAACTTCAATATGGTCATAGTTATCACCAGCCTTAACTTGAGGTTCGCCATTAACAACAGCTGCATTTTGTGCCCACTTTGTAGGTGTGCTACCTGCGCCTGTTTGTACAATTGGCACGCTGCTCACTTGGTTCAAATCTAGACCTCCACCGTAATCTTTTGCCAATACACCATCTAAAATGAGGTAGCTGTTGATGAGGTAATCTTCGTTGTATGAATCTGTAAATACCTCAATCTTAGCATATACATTATAAGATGTGTCTGTTGTTACTACCGCGTGGTTTACGCCAAGTGTTGGTACCAAATTTATGTATGCAGGAATTTTACCTTCTGGGCTCTGCCCTGCATCTTCATTCATTACATAAAAATTAGGAACACCTTGTGTGGGGTAATTGTCATCCCAAAGTCCACTAACAGGAAGTGTTAAATCATCCCCATTGTGTACTGCAATAGGTAAAATGGCATCACCTAAAAAGGCGTCAAGTGCAATCATTTTCTCTGCCCCATTCGGACAAAACTGGCACCATGCTCCAGTTTGTTCAACAACTAAAACGCGCTGTTTAGCGTCTACAGTTAGTGCATCTGTTGGGTAAGTATCATTTGAGGAAGTTGGTTCGGTTTCTTTACAACCGCCTAAAAGTAGGCCTCCTGCTAAAATGAATAATCCTAATTTCTTCATTTTTTGTTCGATTTTAAGTGCTGCCAATATACTAATTTGGATATTCTAATTAAGAGAAATTGAGTCATCGCGCCAAAGGGCTAGTTAAAGAGGATATCTATAAAAACAGGAAGGTGATCACTGTAGCCGCCTACAAAGAAATTGCCCTTCCATGACCTCGCAGGATAGTAATCTCCATATTTATCATCATTTACCAATAAAAATGATTGATTAAAAACAAATGCCCGCGGCAGGTATAATTGCAGATTCTGCCCCTGAACAAGACTTGGTGAAACCAACATTTGATCTAGATAGTCCCAAACACCGCGATATTTATGTGACCCTTCTGTAACTGGCAAATTAGCCATGAGGTTGTTTAACGGATAGGTTTCTGCTGCACTTATATATTGCAAACTAGCATCAATTGGCGCATCATTAAAATCGCCCATAACAACGATTGCCGCTTGTTCATCCTGCATTAAAATGCTATCTGTTTTGCTTTTTAACCGTTCTGCAGCAAATAGGCGCTTATGTTCTGATGCTGCTTGTCCACCTCTTCTAGAAGGCCAGTGATTCACAAAGACATGAATTGTGTCTTGAGCATTCACCAAAAATTTCGCGTATAGAATGTCGCGTGTTCGTACATTTTCTGCGCGCATTTTTATCGGTTCAGAATACAACACCTCCATGAGATCTGCATTGTAACACAACCCAACATCTATACCTCTGGGGTCGTCACTGTCATAATGTACAATGCCATAATTTGTACCAGAGAACACCCCATGTGCACATAGATCAAGCAATACAGATCGGTTTTCAATTTCGGCAAAGCCAACAATTTCAGGTGCCTGCCATCCACCAACTGCGCGTATGGTTTTAGCGAGATTCGCAATTTTTGTGCGATACTTTATGGTGTTCCACTCTTTTTCACTGGTAGGTAAAAACTCCTCATCTTGTATGTTCGCATCGGCAATGGTATCAAACAAATTTTCCACGTTATAAAATACTATGCGCATAGATTTTCCTTTACGGTCTTGATCTAAAACGTCATCCAGCGTTTGTGCTTTACCCCAAAAAGAAATTATGGCAACAAGTGCAGTGGTGATGAAGATGCGCGGCATAAGTGATAATTTGCGGCCAAAATACAATCCCCTGTTATGAAGTGGTATATCATCGTGATATATTTTTTGTGCGTTCTAAATGTTCAAGGTCAGGCGGTACATCCACCAGAAAAAGGATACCTTAAAAGTTATCTCACCGACACCCGCTTAATCATAGAACAACCTTTACGCTGGAAGGGCAAGCAATGGTTGGCCTTTGGTGGTGCTGCCGCAACATTTGGGGTATTGTTTGCAAACGACTTAAACATCCACACAACCTTTCAGCGCAACCGCACGTCTGGAACAGCATGGGTTTCTCAATACATGGCAGAGCCTTTTGGGAGTGGCTTATATACGCTACCTGCGCTCGGTATTTTATATGGCGCAGGATGGCTTTCTGAAAATGAAAAAAATCGCTATGTGGCATTAAAAGGCATGGAAGCCTGGATATTAACGGGTGGCGCTACACTTGTATTAAAGCAATTGGCACATCGGCAGCGACCTAACGAGGGCGATCAACCTAACCCATATTTTTGGCGCGGACCATACGCTTTAACGAGCAACAGTACATCATTTCCGTCTGGACATACATCTACTGCATTTGCAGTTGCTGCCGTAATTGCAGGTAGCTACGATGTTTGGTGGATTAAAACTTTGAGCTATGGGTGCGCAACTTTAACCGGATTAAGTCGCATTCATGATGGCAAGCATTGGGCGAGTGATGTTTTTGCAGGTGCCCTTTTAGGCTGGTGGATTGGCCATAGTGTATTGAAAAACGCTGGGCCGGTTTTATGGGGTGTGTCTGGTAGTAGCAATCAATTTTCAGGCACCTTGGTTTGGCGTTTCTGAATCTCTTCTGCGCGTTCTTTAAATGCTTCTTCCACTTTTTGCCAATCAACGCCATTAAAACGGTATACAAAAAATGCGTGTGGGCGTTTCCCAACTTGGATATTAAGCAAATAGGTGCCATTTGGAAATGGCTTGGGGAAAATATCAAATGCGTGTGCACCACGATCAAAGGTACCCACAACGCCATAACTTACGCGATTACCTTCGCCATCTAAAAACTCCCAATATACTTTGCCGCGCACCTCTGTTTCTATCTCCACGCGGAGTTTCTCCCCAAATTCTTTTTCAGGCAATGTAACTTCGCCCCTACGCTGATTTGCATTTTCATTTCTGTTGGATGCAATGTTTAGCTTATACATATTTCCACCGCCAAGCACACTGCGTTCATCGGCAACAATAAGTGTGGTGTCATCAGCAAATGTTATTGATTCGCGCTGAGATAGATTAGGCAATGAAACCTGCTCTATTCTTCCGCCAATTAAGTCGTTAAAAGGAAAATCATGAATCAGATAGAATTTATCATAACTCAATAAAGCCAATAAAGTACCGTCTGGGCTGATATCTGCTGCAGTTATTTGCAAAAGCTCACGCGGACCTTCACCCAAAAAAAGGCTATCTGTTTTAACGGCTTTAAATGTTCCTGGCGTTGTAGGAAGCACATAAATGGTTGTGTAACCGGTAAAGGGTTGGGTTCTATTTTTACTAAAGAGCCACAAATAATCCATATACCAAACCATCGCTTCCATGTCAAAATTTTGCTTGGCCACTGGTGGTGGAAAAGCATTTTGGTCTGGATAAGAGAAAGCTAATACACGGGCAACTACCTCGGTACTTTCTAGTAATTCCTTTTCTGAGACGATATAAATCCGCAAATCTTGACGGTCATTGCGGTTGTTGCCAAAATCACCGATATAGATATTACCATACGGATCGCGGGCTAATTCTTCCCAATCTACATTAGTAGCATTTAGAATGGTAACTTTTTTATGAATGGCGCCAGAGTCTGTAACCCAATACAAGGCCACCTCGTGTCCGCCATCATTTAACGCCCAATAGCCCCCTGCACTATTGGTAACAAGCGCGGAAATCTCTTTGAGTGCCATCGGTAGCGCGGCAATGGTATCTAGCTGTGCGTTTTGCGCAAATGCGGTAACAACACTAAAAATATTTACAAAAATGAAAGTCCTAAAGAAGTGCGACATGCAGCAAATTTAATCGGATTTGTGTTAGTTGCCACGCTGCTTATATGCAGCACTAATCATGTATAAATTACTATCGCCATAACTCAAAAAGCGGTAATCATTGGCAAGCGCATGGGCATATACACGCTGCCAATCAGCCCCTAAAGCAGCAGCAACTAATAATACCAATGTGCTTCCTGGTTGGTGAAAATTGGTAAACAAGCCATCCAATATTCTAAAGTGATACCCCGGGGCTATGATCAAACTGGTGTAGGTAATGAGAGTTTCAATCTGATGGGTTTCCATATGCGCATGTAAAGCACCCAAAGCCTGTGCCGTTGAATATCCTTGTGGCAACTCATAGGCCTCCCACTGGTCTAACTTAACATGGGTTTCTTCTTGATGCACACCCGCTAAAATTTTTACCCCAATCCAGTATAAACTCTCTAAAGTTCTGGTAGACGTTGTGCCAACGGCAATTATTGGACCGCTATGCATCATTAGTTCTTTAATTAATGAGCGCTGCACATGAATTTCTTCGGCATGCATTTCATGTTGGCGCACCACCGCAGAGGTTACTGGCTTAAAAGTTCCTGCACCCACATGTAAAGTGGTTTCTAAACGCTTTATCCCTTTTTTTTCTAAGATACTTAAGAGTTCATCTGTAAAGTGCAAGCCAGCAGTTGGTGCCGCAACCGACCCATCAAAACGGGCGTAAACCGTTTGGTAACGTTGTTTGTCATCATTCTCACTCTCGCGCTTTAAGTATGGCGGAAGCGGCATTTTGCCAGCGAGCTCTAATATTTCTGCAAATGTAAAATCGCCATTCCAGCTAAAATTCACAATAAAAGTATCCGACTTTCGGTCGCGTTTAATGACCTTGAGCACCACATTGTTTGAAAGCTGCAATGTTAATTCCAAGCCATCCGTCCACCGCTTGGCATTACCTACCATGCACTCAAAATCTAAGGTGTTTTTTGTGGACATTGCCTGCTGTACATCGCCCTTTACGGGCTCTAAACAAAAAATCTCTATTGGCCTTGCACCGCGTGTTTTTTCAAAAAGCAGTCGCGCCTGCACAACCCTTGTATTATTAAAGACGAGCATGCTATTGGGTGCAAGCAAATTCTCCACATCTGTAAATACATGGTCTACAATTTTACCATCAACATAATGCAACAATTTACTAGCATCTCGCTTTGGGAGCGGATATTTCGCAATACGGGATTCTGGTAAATCATACGTATAATCAGAAATGCGCAGGTCTTTATTCATGGCGACAAATGTAGCGCAAGCGACCAAAAACTGTAACTTTTAAAGCATCCCTCGATGCGATTGTAGAATACAAAAACGTGGTTTATTAATGCGCAATCTACCCTTGGTAGCAAAAGGAATATATCAGATATTCGCCCCATGCCCACCATTATTATATCAACCAGCAACGACATCAGCACAGATAACCGCGTTCATAAAGTAGCCAGTGTATTACATGAGCTTGGCTATAACGTAAAGTGGATTGGTAGACGTGTAGAAGGTAGCCTTCCGCTTGAACGCCCTTATAGCACCAAGCGCTTCAAATTATGGTTCAATAAAGGTGCGCTCTTTTACGCCAACCTAAACATTCGTTTTTTTATCTATCTGCTTTTTACCCGCTGTGATGTTCTATTAAGCAATGATTTAGATACGCTACTCGCTAACCGTTGGGTGAGCCGGCTACGCGGGAAATTGTTGATTTACGATACCCATGAATATTTTCTAGGTGTACCAGAAATACAAAACAGACCTTTAGTAAAAGGGGTTTGGCGATTAATAGAAAGGTCTATTTTCCCAAAATTGAGGTACGTTTTTACGGTGAATGAAAGCATTGCTACACTTTATGAAAAGGATTACAGAAAGCGGCCAACGGTTTTTCGCAACATCAGCATGCCACCAAATATTACGCGTTGGAAGCAGCGAAAAGAATTGGGCCTGCCGGAGGATAAATTCATCTTTATAAACCAAGGCAGTGGCATTAATGTAGACCGTGGTATGGAAGAAGCGCTTGCCGCAATTGCACAACTTGAAGGGGCTGTTTTACTCATTGTTGGTAAGGGCGATGTGATTCCGCTATTAAAACAGAAAGTAACCCAACAAAAACTAGAACACAAGGTGATTTTTGTTGACACCGTGCCCTATGCCATGTTATTGCAGTACACCCATGCCAGCGATTGCGGATTGAGCCTTGATAAAGACACCAACATCAATTATAAGTACAGTCTACCAAACAAACTGTTTGATTACATCTGGTGTGGCATACCTGTGCTTTGCAGTAACGTAATTGAAGTTGCGGGATTAGTTCGCAAATATCAGATTGGAGAAGTTGCAACAGACCACGCACCATCAACCCTTATATTGGCCATGCAAAAGCTTATTGACACACCAAAATCCACCTATGAAAGCGGCCTTAAAAAGGCTCAAAATGCGCTTAACTGGGAAAAAGAAAAACACATTTTGGTAGACTTTTACACCAAAATAAAAAAAGAGATTGATGGCTAAGAAGAAAAAACAAACCAAATTAGGAAGTACTTCTGATGGCGCATTTGTTTATAGCACAAATGCAAATTTCGCCTTTGAAGGTTTGGCAGATTTGCTGGGAGAATCTTCAGAATCATCCAGCAAAGCAACATTAACTGTGCATCTAGAAAAAAAGCACAGAGGTGGAAAAACTGCGGTTATTATTCGCGGGTTTACAGGCCCAGATGAAGATCTACAAGAACTGGCCAAACGTTTAAAAACAGCGCTCGGTGTTGGTGGCACGGCCAAAGATGGCGAGATCATTATACAAGGCAACCACAGAGATAAAATCATTGATTTGCTCAATAGTTGGGCATACAGCACCAAGCGCGTTGGTGGTTAATCTTTGTTATTTGGCTTTATGTGCGTTGAGTGCCAGTGCCCGTTCGTACAGGCTTTCATAAAGCGGTAAAATCTTATCTATACTAAAATCGCATGCGCGGGCATACGCTGCAGCACTCATCTCTGCGTGCAGAGCTTCATCTTTAAGGAGTTTTATGCCATATTCTGACATGGCCTCAACATCGCCAACATTGGCCGTATAGCCGGTTTTACCATGTAAAACCACCTCGGGCAGCCCACCGGTATTGGTACTTATTACGGGCACTTTTGCCGCCATAGCTTCAAGTGCTGCTAAACCAAAGCTCTCTGTTTCTGATGGCAGAAGAAATAAATCGCTGGCGCAAAGCACACGTTCAACCTCATTTGTTTTGCCTAAAAAAGCCACTTGAGCTAAAATGCCTAATTCGCGTGCTTGTTCTTCGGCTTGCTCACGCTCTGGGCCATCACCCAACATAACAAGCCTGCTCGGTACCTGCTGGTTAATTAAATTAAATGTTGAAATAACATCAGCGATACGCTTTACGCCCCGAAAGTTAGAAATGTGTGTAATGACTTTTTCTCCTTTTGGTGCAAGCGATGGCTTAGCGCAGTTTTTTTTACCTCTATAAAGCGCTAAATCAATGAAGTTTGGGATGACTTCAATGTCTTTACGAACCACAAAAAACTTAGCTGTTTCCTTTTTAAGACTTTCAGAAACGGAAGTCACAAAATCACTGTGATTTATACTAAATGTTACCGCCGGTTTGTAACTAGGATTTCTACCCACAAGGGTGATATCCGTGCCATGCAGGGTAGTAATTACGGGTATTGAAACCCCTTTGTCTGCCAAAATCATTTTTGCCATATAAGCGGCATAGGCATGTGGTATGGCATAATGTACGTGTAACAGTTCTATGCCCTCGTTCAAAACAACATCAACCATTTTGCTGCTTAAGGCCAGTTCATAGGGTTGATATTGAAAAAGTGGATAGTCATGCACATTTACTTCGTGGTAATAAATATTCTCTTCAAGAATATCTAAGCGCACAGGCTGACTGTAGGTTATAAAATGCACCTTATGGCCTTCTTTAGCCATATGCATGCCTAACTCTGTGGCCACCACACCACTACCACCAAAGGTGGGATAGCAAACCACACCAATCTTCATACGTTTATTGTTTCTGATTTTCCTTGTACTTTATACGGTCTATGACCTTGCCTTCTTCATCATAAAGGTAAAATCGGCCTTCGCGCATATCATTTTTGTATTGGCCGCTTTCTTTTGGCTGACCATTTTCCCAGTATACCACAAATGCGCCATCTCTGGCATTGTTCACATAAGTTGTTTCTGTTTTTAATTCACCTGTTTCATAATAGGTAAATACCTTCCCCTCTATCTTACCATCTACGTAGTTATAAAAAGCTGCAGTATCTCCGTTTTGATAATACCAAATAGAAGGCCCGTTTTTAACACTCATGGTATAGGTGGTTTCTTCTTGCTTTTTACCGTTGGGATAAAATACCACCTGTGGGCCATGAGGCTGGCCTTCAAAACGATTGTATTCGTTTAATAGGCGCCCAACATTGTCATAATCGCGTTGCTTGCCGTGTGGAAGATTGTTTTTATAGTAGTACTCATAATGAATTTGGCCATTGTTATAAAAGGCTATGGCAAGCCCCGTTCTAGCACCATCCACGTAATTATCTATGTGTTGAATCTTTCCGTTATCGTGTCTGGTAATCCAAACACCTTGTCTGCGGCCTAATGAATCGGTTTGATTAACAATTTCTGTTGCGATCTCTTGCTGGCTGGCTTCCTGTGCGCTTACTAAACTTGCAGCACAAAGAAAAACTGCGGTAATGATGTGCTTCATAATGCGTATGTATTAATTGCGTTATAAATTACTTCCTGAATATTAGAACGTGTATTGAGCTCAATGAGTTTTCGGTTTTCTGCAGAAGGCCAAGTTCTATTAGAAAGAAAAACATAAACAATGTCTTGTTCTGGATCTACCCAAACCATTGTTCCTGTAAAACCAGTATGGCCAAAACTAAGCATACTAACACAATTGCAAGTGGGTCCTGCGCCGCTTAATTGCGGTTTATCAAAGCCTGCACCGCGCCTGTTGTCGTTTTCACAGTACTGGCAACGCGTAAATTCGGCTAGCGTATTACTATCTAAGTACCGCTGGCCACCATAATATCCTCCTTGAAGATAAAGCTGCATTAGCTTGGCCAAATCATTGGCATTGCTAAACAAGCCTGCATGACCAGCTACCCCGCCCAACATGGCTGCTCCTTGGTCATGCACCGTGCCTTGAATGTTTTGATATCTAAAATAAGCATCAGCTTCTGTGGGGGGAATGCGGTTTTTATCTATGTGCTTTAGTGGCGTATAACCTAACATTTCAGCACCCAATGGGGCATATAATTTGTTATAGGCGAGTTCATCTAACGGTTTTTTGTAATGCTGCTCAACTATTTCTTTGAGCAAATAATAACCCAAATCAGAGTACTTATAATTTTTTGCTCCTAAAGGTGAATCCATCAGCTCTTGAAACATCACAGCCTTATAGCTATCACGCATAAAAAGGTTCTCTGTTACCTGCAATGAATAACCGTTGCTTGCGCTGTTTTTATAAATACTTGAGTCTGGCTGATTGTTAACGAGTGTTTTTAAATAAAAAGGAATCCAAGGTTGAAGACCTGCCTGGTGGGCAAGTACATCGCGCAGCCGCAAATGTTCTTTGTTGGTACCTTTTGCTGCAGGATAAATTTCCCCGATTTCATCATCCAAATCAAGTACGCCATCTTCTACCATTTTCATGATAAAAGGCAAGGTGGCTGCTATTTTGGTGATGCTGGCCAAGTCATATACAGACTGGTCTGTAACGGGTTGGTTTTTGTTGTAGGTATGATGTCCGAAGTTTTTTTGGTAAAAAACTATACCTTTCTTAGCAATTAAAATTTGGCAACCAGGGGTGGCGCCTTTAGCAATAGCCTCGTTGGCCAAGCGGTCTATGTCCATTAGGGTGTTTCTGTCTATACCCACTTCTTCGGGCAAGCCATACCGCAATCGACTTACTAATTTGCTTTGTTGGCCGTAGCCCACATCAAATAAGGCACTGGCACTTACGGGTAAAATACCTTTTGCGGCAATGGCGCCAAAGATGAGTTCTACGGCCGCTTTGTTGGCCTCGTCATTATTTTGGTAACCCATAATTAAGCCGTTGGCATCTTCTGCTTCTTTAAAGTTAGCCAATGCATAAGGGTTTGCAAACAGGCTTAAAACAAACGTGTTTTGAAGTGAAAGCTTTTTGATAAAAAGCTTTTCTGCCGCGGTGGGGATGTAATTCTTCCAAGGGTTGGTGTCATCGGTATGGTATGCAACCAACACCAAATCATAGCCCGATAACGTATTTAAAAGCGCATTAGCATCCTCCCCCAATTGAAACGTTTCTGCAGCAACGTATTTATTTACATGCGTAGCAAAGGTTTTAGAAATGGCTTTGCCCATCTGTACACAAGCTATTTTTTTACCTGCAAGCGCAGACAACGGCAATAGGCCATCACGATTGATGAGCAAGGTTTGCGCCTGCTCCATCGCGTGTTTTTTTAGGAGTTCTGCCGCTGGGCGATGTAACTGATCTTGAAGTTCAGCACTATTAATTTGAGGTTTTTTTGAAAGGCCTAAAAAGTATTTTGCCATTAAAATGCGCCTAACGCTGCTATTGATGCGCTCATGCGTAATTTCATCATTGGCTAACGCCTTAAGGATGGCTGCCTTTGCCTTAGGTACATCTTCTGCAAATAATAAAATGTCATTTCCAGCTTTAAGCGCTGCAAGGTCAACTTCGCCCGGTGCATAACGCGCAGATACCCCTTTCATATTGAGAGCATCTGTGAATATAAGGCCGTTAAAGCCCATTTTATCTCGTAAAAGTGTTTGTACAATGCGTGGTGATAATGATGCTGCCTCTCCAGAACTATCTAGCGCGGGCACGTTAAGGTGCGCAACCATCACACTAGCAAGCCCCTGTTTAAAGAGTGACGGGTATGGAAAAAGCTCTACGCGTTCAAGGCGCTCTTTGTTGTGCGCCACCGTTGGCAACGTTTTATGGCTATCTGCATCGGTATCGCCATGACCGGGAAAGTGTTTTGCGCAAGCCAATACACCAGCATCTTGCAAACCCCGCATAAGCGCCAAACTATGTGCACGTACGCGTTTTTTGTCTTCGCCAAAACTTCGTGCATTAATAATTGGGTTATTGGGATTGGTGTTGATGTCTACCACCGGCGAAAAGCTAAAATGCACACCCAAAGCTTTGCACTGCAAACCCATTTCTACCCCAATATCATAAATCAAAGCACTATCCTTTACGGCACCCAATGTCATCGCATATGGAAATTTAAAGGTGCTATCTAGGCGCATGGCCAAACCCCATTCTGCATCCATGCCAATGAGCAGCGGCAGATTACTTTTTTGCTGATAACGGTTTGTAAGGTGTGCTTGCCTGCCAGGCCCTCCCTGAAAAAAAATCAAGCCCCCAATGCCCTCTTTGTCTATAAGCTGTGCTATGGCGCGCTCATGTGCATCTCCTCTATTACTGTACGCGGCAACCATAAAAAGTTGGCCAATTTTGTCTTCTATAGGCATTTGATTCAAAATGCTGTCTGCCCAGCGCATGGCCTTGGCTGTTTCAAAAACAGGCTTTTGCTGTGCCTTTGTGAGCATAGAAACACTTAAAAAAACAATTAAAAGGGCGGTTCTCTTCATCATACAATCCACAATTTTCAGCGTCAATGTTATCAAATATCCAGACGCCTATAGGGCAAAGCCACGCATGATTTTAACGTAGTTCTTAACCGTTGCAATGGCGTTACAAACTAATGCAGACCATAATTAACAGCCAATGGTTTTAACAAAGGTTTATCAGTCTAATTTTTGGGGGAGATTGGTTTGGTCTAAATAACGGTGATAATTGCTGTATTCTTGTTTTAGATTACATACAGAAGGCACGATGCTTCGTAAACTTCTTTTATTAAACGCTGTTCTCAAAAAAAATAAATAGATGAGTTCTTCTCCAATACTTGCTGTTACACAGCTTGGATTTCCTTGGCAAACGCAAGATCCTTTCATTTTCTGTGTACATCACGAAGATTTTTATCCCAAAGGAAATGCCCACATGGGCCCAGATGTACCCTTAACGGGCAGAAATTTGGGCAACGACTTTACAATTAAAGATGGTTTTAGAATGTATCACGGGCAACGTGTACCGGGTTTTCCGGCGCATCCGCACCGCGGTTTTGAAACGGTAACCATCACCACAAAAGGCTTCATAGACCATAGCGATTCTTTAGGTGCTGCCGGGCGTTTTGGCAACGGAGACGTGCAATGGATGACAGCCGGCAAAGGTGTGCAACACTCCGAAATGTTTCCGTTGTTAGATCGTGCAAATGAAAATCCGCTAGAACTTTTTCAAATTTGGCTCAATCTCCCCGCTTCTAAAAAATTTGTAGATGCACATTTTCGCATGCTTTGGCATGAACAAATACCTGAGGTTGCAACTGAAGATTCGCAAGGATACAAAACATCTGTAAAGGTTATTGCTGGCAGGTTTGCCGAAGTTGATGCGCCAGCACCAGCGCCTGATTCTTGGGCTGCAAACCCAGAAAGTCATGTGGCCATTTGGCTCATTACGATGGATGCTCATGCGTCATTTACATTGCCAAAAGCTTCTGAAAAGGCGAATAGAACGCTTTACTTTTATACGGGAGATGAGATACACATTGCCGACAAACAAATCAATGACCATTGTGCCATAACCTTAAAAAGTGATTGTGATGTTGCCTTAAAAAATGGAGAAAAACCAGCGAAATTTTTGCTCCTACAGGGTGTGCCATTACAAGAACCTGTGGTGCAATACGGCCCGTTTGTGATGAATACAGAAGCTCAAATTCGCGAAACATATCAAGAATATCAGCGTACACAATTTGGTGGTTGGCCTTGGGATGCCGCAGAACATGTACATCCCCGCCAAAAAGGTCGTTTTGCCTTGCATGCAGATGGGCGCATGGAAGAGCCTGGCTAATGCCATGACCTTTTATATACTGTTGAAGTTAACAGTGTAAAAAAGATGGATATTGAATCTTTAAAAACGGGGTATCACTTAAGCAATCGGTTATATTTGTGAGCGATGGAACGTTATATAGTATCAGCTAGAAAGTATCGGCCACAAACGTTTGAAAGTGTTGTGGGCCAGTCTCATATTACCAGCACCTTAGAAAACGCAATAAAAAATAACCACCTCGCACAGGCCCTTTTGTTTTGCGGTCCGCGTGGGGTTGGCAAAACTACTTGTGCCAGAATTCTTGCTAAAAAAATCAACGAAAGCACCAGTACAGGCGAAGAAGATTATGCCTTTAATATTTTTGAATTAGATGCCGCCAGCAACAACTCTGTAGAAGACATTAGGCGGTTGATTGACCAGGTGCGCTTTGCACCACAAGTTGGCAAATACAAAGCCTATATTATAGACGAGGTGCACATGCTGAGCCAGTCAGCTTTTAATGCTTTCTTAAAAACATTAGAAGAACCACCAGCCCACGCCATCTTTATTTTGGCAACCACAGAGAAGCATAAAATCATTCCCACCATATTAAGCCGCTGTCAAATTTTTGACTTTAAGCGCATTACAGTAGAGGATATCGCAAATCACTTGGCCTACGTTGCAAAACAAGAAGGCATTACAGCAGACCCTGAAGGTTTGCATCTCATCGCCCAAAAAGCAGATGGCGCCCTGCGCGATGCACTGTCAATTTTTGACCGTTTGGTTTCTTTTAATGGTGCAGAAATTACCTATCAAAGTGTTTTAGATAACCTTGACATTTTAGATTACGACTATTATTTTAAAGCCACCGACTTAATTCTACAACAAGACCTTACCAACCTGCTCTTATTGTTTGATGAGATTATAGACAAAGGTTTTGAGGGTATACAATTTGTAAATGGCTTGGCAACGCACCTGCGCGATTTAATGGTGAGCCTAGACCCGCAAACAGTTTCGCTGCTAGAAGTTGGCCCTAATCAAAAAGCACGGTATTTAGAGCAAAGCAAACGCTGTGATTTGAAAATGATTTTTGGTGCTTTAAGTGCTTTAAATGATTGCGATAACCGCTACAAGAGCAGTAACAATCAGCGCCTCTTGGTAGAAGTTACGCTAATGGGGTTAACGCAGTTGACTGAAAAAAAAAAGTCTGATGTAAACCAAGACGCTGTGCGCGCGCAACCTAGAACAGCATCGCCACCGCAACCCACCCCAGAACAAATTATCACGGTAGATCCTCAAGTTGTCCCAACAAAAAAACAACCATCGGCACTAACAGCGCCAACACAAGAAAACACTGAACAAGAAGTTACGGCACCCGACCCGACCAACGCTTCTAAAGCTGAGGCTGAAGAAGTTGTGAGCCAACCACAGGTAAGTACGCCAGAAACTGAAGCATCAGACAGCAAACCAACGCAGACAGATGGTAAGCCAGATTGGTTGGTGAAATTATCCGGAAAGAGCACGATCAGGATTAACACAGATCCACAAACAAAAGAGAACGTAACGTCAGCGATTGAAGAAACAACACACGAACCGCAGATTAACGGTCCTAAAGAGGTGTTTTCTGATGCTGCCTTTAATGAAGCATGGAAAGAATTTTTAGAATCTATTCACGGCCTAAAGACCATTCATGCCATGCTTACGGCTCGTCCACCACAACTAAAAAACTTAACAGAAGTTCATTTTAATCTCGAAAACAACACTCAGGCCAATTATCTTCAAGGTATACAAACAGAAATGGCTGTTTTTTTGCGAGAAAAGCTCAATAACTTTAACATAAGCATTCACGTTAATGTATCAGAGCTCGTTACAGAAAAACGGCCTTATACCGCAGAAGAAAGATATCTAGCGATGGTAGAGATTAACCCACATCTAGATGCATTGCGCAAATTGCTGGATACAGATATTGATTAGTGCGTTTATTAAAAAGCGTACAAATACCCTTTCCAATCTTATGTTTTTTAAAAAAAATATTCGCTTTAAAGCTTATCAACGCGAAATTCTGTGATATTTCGCATGAAACATTTCAATTCAAAGGGCTATTTTCGCCCCTCTTTTTTGTCAACACAACACAGTATTCTTTTTATGTCTACGCCAAGTATTATTTATACCAAAACGGACGAAGCTCCCGCATTGGCCACTTATTCTTTTTATCCCATTATTCAAACGTTTTTAGCAAAAGGTGATGTACCTATTGCAATAGAAGACATTTCGCTTGCAAACCGCATTCTTGCCAGTTTTAGCACGTATTTGCGCGAAGATCAACGCGTACACGATGCACTTGCCGCGTTAGGCGAATTAGCTACAAAACCTGAAGCCAATATTATTAAACTACCCAACATAAGTGCCTCTATACCGCAATTAAAAGCCGCGATAAAGGAGCTACAAGAACATGGGTTTGCTATTCCAGATTATGTTGATGAGCCCACCAATGCCATAGAGAAAAGTAACCGCGACATCTATGATAAAATAAAAGGAAGTGCGGTTAACCCTGTATTACGCGAAGGAAACTCAGACCGCAGAGCACCTAAGGCCGTAAAGGAATATGCCCGCCAAAACCCGCATCGCATGGGCGCTTGGCAACCAACATCAAAGAGCCATGTAGCCAGTATGACGCAAGGTGATTTCTATGGAAGCGAAAAGTCTGTAACAATCAAAGAGCCAACTGTTGCGCAAATTATCTTTGAAGATGCACAAGGCAACACCACCCTTTTAAAAGACAATTTGGCGCTACAAAGTGGCGAAGTGCTGGATAGTGCGGTGATGCAAAAACAAGCCCTAATCAACTTTTTAACCGAACAATATCATGATGCCAAGGCACAAGGTGTTTTGTTTTCGCTACACCTTAAGGCAACAATGATGAAGATTAGCGACCCCGTAATTTTTGGTTACGCGGTAAAAGCATTCTTTGCAGATGTTTTTGATACGTATGGCGCAGAGCTAGATAAAATTGGTGCAGACCCAAATAACGGATTGGCTAACGTGCTTTCAGAGTTAGAAAAACTTCCTGCCGACAAACGCCAAACTATTGCCCACGCCTTTGAAGTTGCCATAAAAAATGGACCTGATTTGGCTATGGTAAATAGCGATAAGGGCATAACAAATCTGCACATGCCTAATGATGTTATTGTTGATGCCAGTATGCCAGCAATGATCCGCACCAGTGGCAAGATGTGGAATAAAGATGGGAATGCCCAAGATGCCAAAGCCATAATTCCAGACCGGTGTTATGCCGGTGTTTACCAAGCCGTTATTGATGACTGCAAAGCGCACGGTGCATTTAACCCCGCAGACATGGGCAGTGTGAGTAATGTTGGATTGATGGCTCAAAAAGCGGAGGAATATGGCAGCCACGACAAAACATTTATTGCTTCGGCTAAGGGTACTATACATTTGCGCGATGCTGGTGGCAATACATTAATGAGCCAACCCGTTGCCGAAGGAGATATTTTTCGTGCATGTCAAACCAAAGATGCCCCTGTTCGCGATTGGGTTAAGCTTGCCGTAAACCGTGCAAGACAAACGGGCTTACCAACTGTTTTTTGGTTGGATGAAAATCGCGCACATGACCGCGAACTCATCATTAAAGTACGAGAATACCTCGCGCAACATGACACCACAGGGCTAGAGATAGAGATTATGAATCCTGTGGAAGCTACAAAACATGCCGTGGCCAGAATGCGCAAAGGTCTAGATACCATTTCTGTGACTGGCAACGTTTTACGTGATTACCTAACAGACCTATTCCCAATTTTAGAAGTGGGTACAAGTGCAAAAATGTTGAGCATTGTGCCACTAATGAATGGCGGTGGTTTATTTGAAACAGGCGCTGGTGGAAGTGCTCCAAAACACGTTGAACAGTTTTTAGAAGAAAACCATTTACGCTGGGATAGTTTGGGTGAATTTCTTGCCCTTGCAGTAAGCCTTGAGCATTATGCGCGCATAACAGGAAATAACAAGGCTAAAATCTTAGGCGAATGTTTAGATCGCGCAACAGAAGGTTATTTGATTAATGATAAATCGCCAAGCCGAAAAGCGGGCGAACTTGATAACCGCGGCAGTCACTTTTACCTTGCAATGTATTGGGCACAAGCATTGGCTACACAAACCGAAGATGCAGAGCTACAAAAAGCATTTACGGCATTGGCCGAAGCACTTTCAAAAAATGAAGATATCATTGTAAACGAGTTGAATGCCGTACAGGGTAAGCCCATTTCCGTTGGCGGTTATTACCAGCCTGATGAAGCGCTTGTGAAAAACGCCATGCGGCCAAGTAAAACGCTCAATGCCATTATCGGCCAATAAAATATGCTAACATAATAGCGCTTAAAGCCCCGTTTTCGGGGCTTTAATTTTTCACGTTGATTGAGCTTTAAATCAAACTCTAGATTACTACCTATAAAATCTTTACATCAATAGTTTTTGCACACGAGCATGGCGTAACTATCGCATTAGAATCAGTAATCTTTTAGGCGGATTAAATCAATTTCAGCAAATAAGCCTGCAATTAGGCTTACGCTTCATGTATTTTCTTTTTTTTTGACCTATGAATTGGAAAACGTTAATCATACTCATTGGTGCAACCTTTTTGTTTAGCAGCAGCAAAAACATTCCTGTTTACACAGTGGCAGACCTTACTGGAAAGATTGAACCCGCAGAACATCCCGAATTTGTTCTAGTGCCAAGCAGCTATACTTCAAAAACCACCTACATGCGCAAGGCGGCTTTTGAGGCATACGCACAAATGGTTTCCGCTGCGCGAAAGGACGGCATAAATCTTACCATTGTAAGCGGTACAAGAACGCATGCGCGCCAGCAAGAAATTTGGTCAGAGAAGTGGGAGAATATTGAAGGTGAGCCGATAGAAAAGGCACAAAAAATACTTACCTACAGCAGCATGCCAGGTACCAGCCGGCACCATTGGGGTACAGATATTGACCTAAATAGTGTAGAATCAAGCTACTTTGATACACCACAAGGTGCTGCTGTGTATGGTTGGTTGCAGGCCAACGCCATGCGTTTTGGCTTTTTTCAACCCTACATTGCCAAAGGTGATTACCGATTGCTAGGCTATCACGAAGAAAAATGGCATTGGAGCTACTTCCCTATTGCAGATCAAATGTTGAGGGCTTACAAACGTATCGTTACGTACAACCATATTACGGGCTTTCCTGGAGCAGAAATCGCAGAAGAGGTGGGTGTTATAGAAGAATTTGTGAATGGCATTCCAGACTTACACCAGATGCATGGCGGTTTATTTACAACAGATCCAGATACTCCGTGAAACTACATCTTGTAACGCTAAGCCTTTGTTTTAGCTTTTTTTGCGGGGCACAAAATCAACAAGCTTATGCCTGGTGGAATACCATTCATAATTGGGATGGCGTGCAGAGTTGGAGTAATTATATACCTATGGTGCCTGGTAAAATGGGCCCGAATGCCCTGCCCGTTCCTGATAATCAGGTTGGCCGAATTGATACAACATTGAACTTTCTGCTCTCGCAAGAAGTGCATAAAGCGCCCAACGACTTTACCACCAATGTGTTTACGCGCGTAAACATCCCCATAAAAAATGCCGCTGCATTAAGCCTTTGGTGGGTGCCCTTTGAATACTTTAAAACAGATTCTGTAGTGCGCGATTCTCGTGCTGCCCGTACCAGAAATGCCACCGGAACAGCGATGGGTGATGTGTATATCGGTATGCACATTCCTGTGATTACAGACAAAAATGGCTGGCCAGATTTGCTGCTAAGCATCAATTTAAAAACAGCAAGTGGAACGCGTTTGCATGATGCACGTTTTACGGATAGCCCGGGTTATTGGTTTGAACTCAGTGCCGGCAAAACATTTAATTGGTCTGCCAAAAACACCATCCGCTGGTATGCAAGCAGTGGGTTTTACGTTTACCAAACCAATCGCACAGATTATTTTCAAAATGATGCTTTTATGATTGGTGGTGGCATTGATATTTGTGCAAACAACTTCAGCCTACGGGTGCAAACAAACAGCTACGTTGGTTATCTCAATGACTTTGATACGCCATTAGTGGTGCGCTGTGAAATGCGCTACAATCTTAAAAAACAGATTCTTTTCGCGCGTATCCAACGGGGAAACTTCTCTTATCCCTTTACGTCTTTTAGGGTTGGTGCTGAATTTATTCTGCGCTAAACCAGCTTTGCTATATCGCAATTCTAAGCGTATTCAGCATAATAAGTAATAATGTGGTGAGCGATTTTCTTCCACCTTTAAGATAAAAAGATTTCGCCTTTTCATGTTCACCTAACTTGTGTAACTGCCGAGCAGCTTCATAATATTTACGTGATATGCTCAATTGGTATTGCGCTGGTGTGATGAGTTTTTCTTGTATGGCAAGCTGTAGCGCCCCTTCCACCTTTTGTAAATGATCTTCTAACCGACCGGTAACTCCAGTGGCCATACGGTAGATGGTGAGTGGCGTTGCAAGCGCCAGCATGGATATTTTGGCATTGAAAAAGCGCAACCAGAGTACCAAGTCTTCTACCTGATTTCTATCCTCAACAAATCCGTTTGCTGCCAAAAAAATGTCTTTTTTTATGGCTATGGCAGATGGCACAAAGGGATTACCCTTCGCGATAAATTCTTCTACACTATTAACTTGCCAAAAGTTACGCGCCCGCATGCGGCCATTGGGATATAACTCAAATATTTGATGATAGATAAACGCAAACTGGGGATTTTGCGCTATGGCGTTAGCCAGCAATTGCAATTTGTGTGGTGCCCAATAATCATCTGCATCTAAAAAAACAAGCCATTCGCCCTTTGCGGCTTTAGTAGCGCAATTTCGAGCTTGCCCCAGGCCGCGATTCTTTTGATTAATAACATTAAAATTATGATGGTTTGCCAAATATTCTTCTATAATTGCTGCGCTATCATCTGTACTGCCATCATTTACCAAGCATACTTCGTAGTTGGTATAGCTTTGGTCAATTATGCTTTGCAATGTTTGTGCAAGCGTATTGGCCGCATTGTAAACAGGTATTATGATGCTAAATAATGGCATTAATAGTCAAAGTATTTGCCAGGAAAGAGCCGAGAACGTAACTTCTTAAAAAAGGGCTTAATGTGCATCCAGTTTAAAATATTGCCAATTAGAACAAAGACGGCATTAGAAATAATGTGCAAACCTATTCTTGGACGCTTGATTCTAAAAAACAAGAACAGTCGCCAATTTTGCGTCATATATTGTTTGGTAATGCGCTGCCGAAAAAGGCTTCCACCCCACCACGAAGCCACATTTTTCCACGCTTGTTGCATCTTTTCAGGATCTACCTTAACGTGTTTACTGATGTAATTAAGTGTGTAGATAATTTCATCATACACCACATGATCTGCATTGGCTTTGTGCCTTTGCGTATTTTGATGCATTCTAAAATAATTGAGATGGTCAGCGATAAAGGCAAGATCACTCCGCAAAAGCATTTTTACATAAAAAAACCAATCGCCATTTAAACGCCAACCCGTTTCTGCGCCACCGGCTTCCAGATAAATACGCTTTCTAAACAGCGCACCACTGGCATTGGGAATGGTATTACTAAAAATTAAATAATTGGCTACTTCGCTTGCGCCATCAACAATAAAATCCTTTTCCCAGCGCTGCGATTTATAGATAAATAAATAATTCTCATTAAAGCTGTTAACCCATTCATCAGATTCATTTACAATCGCACTTTGTGCAAAGGCAATACCAACATTTGGATTATCAGTTAACAATGGTACAAGCCGCCCAAGCAAGGTTGGCTCGCAATAATCATCACTCTCAGCAATCCAGATGTATTCGCCCTTGGCAAGAGATACGCCCTTATTCCATTGTGCAAAGGTGCTGCCTGAATTTTTTTCATTCGGATAAACGGAAATGCGCGCATCTCGCTTGGCATAATCGGCAATAACCTCTAAAGAATGATCTGTTGAGCAATCATCTAGGATGAGCACCTCAAAATCTGTAAAGGTTTGAAAAAGCACACTTTCTATGCGTTTAGGTAAAAACCTAGCGTGATTATAATTGGGGATTATGACAGATACTTTAGGCAAAGTGTGTTTGTTTTCGGGGATGAAAATAGCCAATTTCAGGCGCCATAGCCCAATTTATTGTAGACTGCGCTGTTTGAAGCTAATGCTTGTAAGGCAGGTGGCGCAGCATGATGCGATTTTTGCTTGATGTGCAAATGTGCCCGAAGGTCTACACCCAAAAAACGGTTTAGTGTGATCAATTCAGAATTGTCGTTTTCTACGAGCGCTTCATATTTTATCTGATGATAATTGTTGTGCAATAAATCACGATATGAAATGCCTTGAGCAACGTATTTCTCCCAAAGTCTAAAATTAAAAGCAAGGTCATCTAATCTAGCGTCATGTACTTCACCACTTATACTATTTCGCGCTTTTAAACTTTGTGCCACGGCCATACCATCGCGCACCACATGCAAGACTTTGGCATTGGGAAATAGCTTTAACCAAACAGGAAGCGTAAATGTATTGCGTGGGTCTTTCCAGCCCCATCGCATGGCATGGCAAGCCCGCAGCCGCCAAGGGTTTTGCGAAACCGCTTTGATGTGTTCTGCGTAAAGTTGGTTTGCGGTAAAAGGTAAATCTTGATCGTTTTTTGGTGTTGATGGATTTATCCAATCGGCACCGGCAGCTGCTAAGATTTGTTGGTTTAAGCTCAAAAAGTGTAAGGCCTCACCGTTATGTTCTCTAAAAACCCCCATGAATATCCCAGATTTATTGAGGGCTTCTGCTACAAGGGTGGTACCTGAGCGGTGCATACCGATCACAATAATTGGGCTATTGATGGTATTTGTCAACATAATTTCGGCAGCAAGATGCGAAATGTAACGCACTCTTCAATAACGCGCATTTGCATTACCAACTAGCCTAATACATCCATTTAAGTTGATAAACAATATTTGATTAAATCAAACATATAATGTGAGAAGCAACGGCATATCAGGATATTATAAACCTCTAAATATCTAACCTAAGGAGTTTAAAGGTCTTGCAGACGTTTAAGCTTGGTTTTTCGCAATTCAAAATTTTGACCGAGATACACTTTGCGCACCTGCTCATCTGCAGCTAATTCTTCTGCAGAGCCCGATTTTAGGATGGCACCTTCAAACATGAGATATGTGCGATCTGTAATGGCGAGCGTTTCTTGCACATTATGGTCTGTAATAAGAATACCTATATTTTTCATTTTTAGGCTGTAAATAATACTCTGAATATCTTCTACAGCAATAGGGTCAACCCCTGCGAAGGGTTCATCTAAAAGAATAAAATTTGGCCTTACCGCAAGTGCACGGGCAATTTCCGTTCGTCTACGCTCACCACCACTCAGTAAATCACCACGGTTTTTACGGATGTGTTGTAGACCAAATTCATCCAACAGCTTTTCTAGCTCAGCCTGCTGTTCTTTTTTGCTGAGTTTGGTCATTTGCAACACGCCTCTAATATTATCTTCTATGCTTAGCTTCCTAAAAACGGAGGCCTCTTGTGCCAAATACCCGATTCCCTTTTGCGCCCTTTTATACATTGGTGCGCGCGTAATGTCTTCGTCATTGATGTAGACATGGCCTTCATTAGGTTTAATAAGGCCCACTACCATGTAAAAGGATGTTGTTTTTCCAGCACCGTTTGGCCCTAGTAGTCCAACTATTTCGCCACGATTTACCTCAAAGCTTACGCCTTTTACAACACTGCGCTTACCGTAGCGCTTAACAATATTTTCAGCTCTTAATTTCATACCAAGCCCGCTTTTATTCGTTGGCGCTCAATTCTTGCACTTACGCGGATACTTATTTCGTATAACAATAGTACGGGTAATGTTACTAAGATTTGGCTCGTAAGATCTGGAGGTGTAATGATGGCCGATAAAATTAGGATGAGCACAATGGCATGTTTGCGATACGTTTTCATTAGTGCAGGGGTTAGCAACCCTGCTTTTGAAAGAAAATAAACGATTACCGGTAACTCAAATACCAGCCCAGATGCAAGCGTAACTGAGGTAATAGTTGATATGAATGAAGAAAGGTCTATTCTGTTAATCACCTCATCACTAACGGTGTAAGTGGTTAAAAATTGAACTGAAAATGGTGAAATGATAAAATATCCAAAAGCTACCCCAGATAAAAAGAGAAATGAAGAAATAAATATGATGCCGCGTGATGATTTACGCTCATTGGGGTGGAGACCCGGACTAACAAAACGCCAAAATTCATAGATGATATAGGGGAATGCTACAATAAATCCGGCAACAAAACTTACCCAGAGATGCGTTGTAAATTGACCTGCCATGCGCATGTTCAGTAGCTCAAATGGCATTTCTGAAAAACAAAATAGGCTGCCACCAAGTTGTTCACTGAACCAACAAAAGATTCTATATGTTATAAAACTTGGATTTTTTGGCCCAAAGATGATTTGGTCAAAAACGATTTTTTTGTTCATGAAAGCCAGAATGCTTACCGCAAGAATTGCTATTGTAGACCGAATAAGATGCCACCGGAGTTCTTCCAGGTGGTCTAGAAAGCTCATTTCATTCGTATCTTTCTTCGTTCCTTTAGCTGCCATTTATTCCTTTTCTTTCGGGTTGCAAATGTTACAAAACTTGCGTTAGTACCTTTCTAATTCTAGAAACTTTGACGTTGAATAAACAATAAATTTTCAAATCACCTATTCTAATAATATTTGTACTTTGACCAGAATATTTCAACTACAACAAAAACAATGAGCGTTGCAGACCAAAGCCCCACAAACTTTTTAAAAAAGTTTTTTGGATTTAGCAATTTTAAGGGTAACCAAGAAAAAATTGTAACCAGCTTACTTGCTGGTAATGACACTTTTGTGATTATGCCTACCGGAGGCGGTAAGAGTTTATGCTATCAATTACCTGCCGTAATGCAAGAAGGTGTTGCCATTGTGGTATCTCCATTAATTGCATTAATGAAAAATCAGGTTGATGCCCTTCGCGGTTTTTCTACTGAAAATGGCATCGCGCACGTACTTAATTCATCCCTAACAAAGCGCGAAACCATTCAGGTTAAAGAAGATTTGCGCAGTGGAGTTACAAAACTTTTATACGTTGCTCCAGAATCGCTAAACAAAGAAGACAACATACAGCTGTTACGAGAAATTAAAATTTCATTCTTCGCTATTGATGAAGCGCACTGTATTTCTGAATGGGGGCATGACTTTCGCCCTGAGTACCGCAATATTAGAAGTGCCATCCAAAAGATTGGGCGTAAACCTACCATCGCCCTAACAGCCACGGCTACGCCAAAGGTGCAAAGTGACATTCTAAAAACGTTAGGTATGGAAAATGCCAATGTTTTTAGAGCATCCTTCAACCGTGAAAATCTCTACTATGAGATTCGTCCGAAGGTTAACATCGACAAAGAAATCATCAAAATATTTTCTGCCTACAAAGGGCAAAGCGGTATTGTGTATTGCTTGAGCCGCGCCAAAGTTGAAGAACTTGCGCAGACCTTACAGGTTAACGGCATTAATGCACTACCCTACCATGCCGGTTTAGATGCTGGCACACGCTCTAGAACGCAAGATGCCTTTTTGATGGAGGATATTGACGTTATTGTAGCCACCATAGCTTTTGGTATGGGTATTGACAAACCTGACGTTAGGCACGTAATTCATTATGATATGCCTAAAAGCCTTGAAAGCTATTACCAAGAAACTGGTCGCGCTGGCCGTGATGGCGGCGAAGGAAATTGCATCGCTTTTTACAGTATTAAAGACATTGAGAAGCTGGAAAAATTCTTAGCGAAAAAACCAGTTGCTGAGCAAGAAATTGGTAAACAATTGCTACAAGAAGCTCTAGGCTATGCAGAAACAAGCATGTGCCGCAGAAAATACCTCCTTTACTATTTTGGTGAAGAGTTTGACGAAGAAAATTGCAACAATATGTGCGATAATCACCGTCATCCTAAAAAGAAGTTTGATGCCTCAGAAGAGTTAGAGCAAATCTTAGAAACGGTTGAAGAGAGCGCACAGCGCTTTAAAAGCCAACAGGTTATTAATACGCTTCGCGGAAATTTAACTTCAATCTTAAAGACGTATTCCGCCACAAACATGAAACACTGGATGGCGCTAAAAGATAACACGGAGGCCTATATTGACAATATCATTAGGCAAGCCATTGTTCAAGGTTATCTTGACAAAGACATAGAAACCTACGGGGTATTAAAGTTAACGCAGAAGAGCCGCGACTTTTTAACTAACCCTGAGCCTTTCATGGTGCCAGAAGAAACCAACTATGGGCAGCTAGACTTGTCTGACAGTCCTGCATCTGCTGGTGGCCGAGGTGCTGCACTAGATAGTACACTTTTTGATATGCTCAAAGACCTTACCCGTAAGGTTGCCAAGAAAAAAGATGTGCCGCCATACGCGGTTTTTCAGGAGCCTAGCCTACAAGAAATGTGCTTTAATTACCCTTGCACGTTAGATGAATTAAAGAATATAAGTGGCGTTGGCGAAGGAAAAGCCAAAAAATTTGGTCAGCCTTTTGTTGAAATGATTGCACAATATGTAGCCGATAATGACATAGAACGCCCTATGGATATGGTGGTGAAATCTGTGGCCAACAAAAGCGTTAACAAGGTTTACTTTATTACTAGCATCGATAAGAAATTACCGCTTACAGATATTGCCTCGGCAAAAGGGTTGAGCATGGATGACCTTATTAAAGAGCTAGAAGCCATTGTATTTTCTGGCACACGCCTCAACATAGACTATTACCTAAGTGATGTGTTAGACGAAGATTCTATTGAAGAAATCTACGATTACTTTATGGATGATGCTGAAGATGGCACCCTTGAAGAAGCCGTAAAAGAATTTGGCGAAGACTACTCAGAGGAGGAAATCCGCTTAGTAAGGCTCAAATTTATGAGTGAGGTAGCCAACTAAACACAGCTAAAATGTGCCGTTGGGGCAATGCGTAATTTGTAATTGCCCTGAACTGATTTCAATTATTAAAGCCGCTTTTATTGCATAAACACGATTTATGTCAATAATAGCGGCTATTTTTTGTAGATAATTTGCAACGGTAGTTGGTCACTCATTTTTGCTAACTGGCTTCAACTACCCGAAAAAATGTAAATCTTTAATTTAACGTAACCCCTACCTTATTACTACCTACAGGTAAAACATGGTAGCTTTTGCTGTAGTTAAGCACAAAATCTATACACTTTTTAGGTGCGTTTTGCTGATTAGGCGTACGTTTTTGAGGAAATGTAATTTTTGGCATAAGCACTATTTGTTGGATATTTTCAACATAAAACGGCCCGTACAATTGCATATTGTACGGGCCGCAAAAATTTGATTGATATTTTTTACTGCGTTAAAATAACCTTGTGCTTTTCAATCAATTTCCGCAAATTGATGAGGGCATAACGCATTCTGCCCAATGCCGTGTTAATACTCACATTTGTTTGTTCTGCTATTTCTTTGAAACTCATTTGTGCATAGTGCCGCATTTGCAAAACCTCGCGCTGCTCATCAGGCAAATAATCAATGAGCTTACGCAGGTCGCCCTCAATTTGGTCCCAGATTAGTGCTGCTTCCATAGAGGGCGATTCATCTTTGATTACATCAAAAATGTCAAACTCATTATTCTGATTTTGCGAAATGGTAGGCATACGCTTTTCTCTTCTAAAATGGTCAATGACCAAATTGTGTGAAATACGTAAAACCCAAGGCAAAAATTTGCCTTCTTCGTTGTACTGCCCTTTTTTTAATGTCTGGATGATCTTTACAAAAACATCCTGAAAAATGTCATTAGCCAAGTCTTCATCGCGTACGCGAGAAATAATATAGCTGTAAACCTTTTGTTGGTGCTTGTTAACCAAAATCTCGAGCGCTTGCTCGTCTCCAGCTACATAGCATTTAACTAACTTACTATCAGAAAAGTGCAACTTATCCATACCCTTGTGTTTTAGAAGTAAAAAAATGAATAGGGTATTTATGTTGCGATAGGCGTGTGTTTTGTTTGTTTGAACTCCGCCAAATATAACTGAATAATTTTCTATTAACCAAATGCGCATAAGGCCACATAAAATTTTAAGGTATTGCCAACCGTGATATTTATATAATGTGGCAAACACAACCCACATATTCGTGTTGATGGATGTGTACTTTAGCAACCCTTAATTTTGATCCATGTCGGCTGTAGAAGAAGTTACCCTTGCGCCCCAAAAAACCATTGCCATACAAGGTGCCCGTGTTCACAATTTAAAAAATATTAGTATTGACTTACCCAGAAGGCGCTTAATTGTAATTACAGGCGTTTCTGGTAGCGGAAAGTCTTCATTGGCATTTGATACCTTATTTGCAGAAGGGCAACGCAGATATGTAGAATCATTAAGCTCTTATGCCCGGCAGTTTTTAGGAAAGCTTGATAAACCAAACGTAGATACCATAAAAGGTATTCCGCCTGCTGTGGCCATAGAGCAGAAAGTTGCTAGCCGTAATCCGCGGAGTACCGTTGGTACCACCACCGAAATTTATGATTACTTAAAAGTGCTATATGCGCGTATTGGGAAAACGTTTTCGCCCGTTAGCGGCCAAGAAGTAAAGCGGCATCAGGTAAGTGACGTTTTAGCATATATCCATAGCCAGCAAGAAGGAAAAAGGTTTTTCATTGTTGCACCCGTGCCTTTGGGCACAAGAAGCAAAGAAGAAACTTTAAATCTTTTGCAGCAACAGGGGTTTTCTAGAATTCTGCACGGCAATACGGTTTATGAAATTGAAGAACTCAAAACGCTGCCTCAAAATCAAGACGCAAACATAAACTTGGTCATAGACCGTGCGGTAGTACGCATAAATGATGAAGATAATGACAGCCGCTTGGCCGATTCTATACAAACGGCTTTTTTTGAAGGTCATGGCACCTGCAATATTGTTTGGGCAGATACGTACGCACAAAATTCCTTTTCTAACCGCTTTGAAGCCGATGATATAACTTTTGACGAACCCAATATTCACTTTTTTAGTTTCAATAATCCTTATGGTGCTTGCCCCCGTTGCGAAGGCTTTGGTAGCGTTATAGGCATTGATGAAGATTTGGTAATTCCTGACCAAACCTTAAGCGTTTATGATGATTGTGTTGTTGCTTGGAAAGGTGATAAAATGCGCGAATGGCGCGACCAATTGGTTGCTCATGCACACAAATGTTCGTTTCCCATTCACAGGCCTTACTTTGAATTATCAGAAGAACAACGTGAAGTACTCTGGCATGGCAACCAATATTTTGAGGGCATTAATGACTTTTTTAAATACGTAGAATCTAAAGCATATAAAATACAGTATCGCGTTTTGCTTTCGCGGTACCGCGGAAAAACAGTGTGCCCAGAATGTAAAGGTCGCAGGCTACGTAAAGAAACCTCTTATGTACGCGTTGGCGGTAAGAGCATTTCTGAACTGGTAGATTTGCCTATTGATGAGCTTGCTTTGTTTTTTAAGGCACTAGAACTTTCACCTTTTGATGAAAAAGTTGCCAAGCGCTTGCTGGTAGAAATTACCAATAGACTGGCATATTTAATGGATGTGGGCTTGTCTTATCTCACGCTAAATCGGGTTAGTAATACACTTTCTGGCGGAGAAAGCCAACGTATCAACTTAGCGACATCTCTGGGCAGCTCTCTGGTTGGATCACTCTATATTTTAGATGAGCCAAGTATTGGCTTGCACCCAAAAGATACTGAAAACTTAATTCGGGTGGTTAAAGAACTACGCGACATAGGTAATACTGTGATCGTAGTAGAGCATGATGAAGAATTCATGAAAGCAGCAGACTTTATTGTTGATATAGGGCCTGGTGCTGGTAGTAATGGTGGTGAAGTTATTGCGAGCGGCACTTACGCAGAAGTTTGCGCAAATGCAGCCAGTTTAACAGGGCGTTATTTAACAGGAAAAGAGAAAATAGCACTACCTGATACTTTGCGTAAACCACAAAAATTTGTGCATGTAAAAGGCATTAGAGAGCACAACCTTAAAAATGTAGATGTTCGCTTTCCGCTGCATTGCTTTACTGTAGTTACTGGCGTTAGCGGTAGCGGAAAAAGCACCTTAATTACGGATATTCTATATCCAGCAATAAGAAAAAAACTGAGTGGCGTTGGTGATAGACCAGGGCGTTTTAGCGGCCTTGAAGGCGATTACCATCTTATAGAACATGTAGAATTTGTAGATCAAAACCCCATAGGAAAATCATCGCGAAGTAACCCTGTTACGTACTTAAAAGCCTATGATGAAATCCGAAATCTATATGCCAATCAAAAGCTGAGTAAAATACGCGGGTATAAGCCAAAACACTTCTCTTTTAACACGGATGGCGGCCGGTGCGATACCTGTAAGGGCGAAGGCGAAGTGGTTATTGAAATGCAATTTATGGCTGATGTGCATCTACTTTGCGAGCAATGCAATGGCCACAGATTTAAAGATGAAATTTTAGAGGTTGAAGTAGCTGGCAAAAACATCTTCAATATTTTAGAATTAACGGTTGATGATGCCATTGATTTTTTCAAAAAGACTGGCCATCCTAAAATCATCGCCAAACTACAACCCCTACAAGATGTTGGCTTGGGCTATGTACAGCTGGGGCAAAGCAGCAGCACCCTAAGTGGTGGTGAGGCACAACGTGTTAAACTGGCCTCATTCTTAGCACAAGGCGGTAAACAACAACATACCCTCTTCATTTTTGATGAACCTACTACGGGTCTCCACTTTGACGATATCAAAAAGCTATTGGCATCTTTTAACGCCCTGCTTAAAAACGGGCATAGCATCATTGTTATTGAGCATAACCTTGATGTTATTAAGTGTGCCGATTGGATTATTGACTTGGGCCCAGGTGGTGGAAAGCATGGCGGCCATGTCTTGTTTCAAGGTACACCACTTGAATTAATGCAATGCAAAGCGTCTGTAACTGCGGCTTATATAACCGACAAGCTACATTAAAAAGTTAAAGATTAATGTCCAAAAAAACGTTGTTGGCTTACAGCGTTTACAAAACATTTTAATCTTGATGCGATGTATGCACATGCTCGCCTTCGTGCGCTTGTCTTTGCAGATTACTTTTAGCGTACCTCTTCGCTACGCGATCTAAATCAAGGGCTAGCATTTCACGCTGTTGCGCTGTTAGTTTTGCGCTTTTATGCAATGCAACATATCCTTTAAGAGGCATCCAACCTTCACGTAATGCTTCGCTACACTCTTCTAGCTTGTGTGCTTTTTTGGGAGCAGAATAACTGGCCCATGCACTAAAGTTGAGCTCTTCTTTGCCCTCTTCTATATGATCATTAACTATAAAGCTTATGGGTGCGATATAGCTATACCAGGGATAATCCGTGGTGTTACTGTGACAGTCATAGCAGGCGGCTTTGAGTAATTTTAAGGCCTCTGGATTTAGATTTTCTTGAGCTGCAAAATCATTTTCTGCAAGTTGTACCAATGGTTGGCGGTTAACAGGAATAAACTGCATGCCCACAAAAACTAATGCTAAAAGCATAAAAACGATACGGAGGGTTTTTCTTTTCATAGACTAAAGGTAATTTGAATTGCATTGATCAGTTGCAAAAAAATGTTAATGCTATGACCACTTAATTAGCGTGTTAAAACCAAAAAGATTGAATTACAACTTGATAAATTCTAATTTAGAAAGGATTTTCACTCTATCTATTATAATTTTATTCACCTTTGTATTCTACCTAACAGGTAGCTTAGGTTTTTTGGTTTGGTGTGAGGCCCCGGATTTTTCGGGGCTTTCTCTTTTTAAATACGCTGACGAACAGCTTCACCAACCATGATTGCAACTGCCACAGAAACATTAAAAGAATCAACAATGCCCTGCATGGGTACACGGCAATTAATATTGGCATGCGCTACCCATTCATCTGATAGTCCTTTGTCCTCTGCGCCAAAAACTAAGGCACTTGGCCCTTTAAAATTCACGCTAGTATATGGCTGAGATGCCGGCAAATATGCCGCAGCAATCTGTATATGATGTTTTTCTAAAAAGTCAATGGCTTCTATTGTGGAGGTAATAAAGATTGGTGTATCAAAAAATCCGCCTAAACTATTGCGAATAACATTGGGGTTATATAGATCTACTTTTGGGTCGCAAATAAAAATGGCAGAGACCCCCAAGCCATTACATGTGCGTAAAATTGCGCCAAGGTTACCCGGTTTTTCTACGTGCTCAATAACTACAAAAAGTGGATTATTTGGCACATCGTAATTTTTTAGCAGATGCTGTTTGGTTTTACAAACGGCCAAAACACCCGCATGACCTTCACGATAGGCTATTTTATTAAACACGGAAGCGCTACATGATATGCGCTGTGCGGGTGATGCAAGCATTTTTTGTGGTAGGCCATCCCAAGAAACTGCCCAAATTTCATCAGCTTGATAGCCGCATGCCAAGGCACGTTCTACCTCGCGAACACCTTCTACAACAAATAACGCATGGTCTTTACGCATTTTACTTTTTTGCTGCAAGGCAAGCAAACGCTTAACACGCGGATTTTGCACACTTGTAATTTCTAGCATCATGCCAACAAATCGGGTCTGCGTTCTTGAGTTCTTGTAATAGATTGTTCATGACGCCAATCATCTATGGCGGGTGTATTGCCACTTGTGAGAATCTCAGGCACTTTCCATCCCCGATAATCGGCTGGCCGTGTATATACAGGCGGTGCAAGTAAGTTATCTTGAAAACTATCTGTAAGCGCAGAGGTCTCATCATTAAGAACACCTGGTAATAGCCTAATCACAGCGTCACTAATCACAGCTGCAGCCAATTCGCCACCACTCAAAACATAATCGCCAATAGAATATTCCGCAGTTATAAAATGATCGCGCACGCGCTGGTCAACACCTTTGTAATGCCCACAGAGCATAATCAGATTCTTTTTTAGCGAAAGTTTATTGGCATCTCCTTGTGCAAAGCGCTTGCCGTCTGGGGTGGTATAAATAACCTCGTCATAATTTCTTTGTGCCTGTAAATCTTCTATACAATTGGCTATGGGCTCAACCATTAATACCATACCGGCACCGCCACCATATTGATAATCATCTACCTGCTTTTGTTTGTTTATGCCATAATCGCGTAGGTTATGCAAATGCACTTCTACCAAATTTTTATCAATAGCACGTTTTAAAATTGACGCATTAAAAGGGCTTTCCAGTAACTCTGGTAGTACGGTGATGATATCTATGCGCATAAAATTACTTCTTCAAGCCAATTTCTGCGAGGCGCTCATCCAAATAAACACCTGCCGTAATATCATTGTATTTTTTGGGCTGATCTGCCGTTATACAGCTATCTAAACAAGACAAATCCATATCGCTTACAGGGTGTAAGAAAAACGGAATAGAAAAACGCGGCTCATGCCACTTTTCTTTTGGCGGATTTACCACGCGATGTGTTGTACTGCGGAGTTTATTATTGGTTAATCGCTGAAGCATATCACCTACATTAACCACAATATGTTCTTTTAACGCGGTTACAGAAACCCACTCATTGGCCCGGTTAAGCACCTGTAGGCCATCTGCCGAAGCACCCATCAAGAGCGTTATTAAGTTAATATCCTCGTGGGCAGCACTGCGCACGGCATCACCAGGATCATGTGTTAGTGGTGGATAATGAATGGCTCTTAAAATTGAATTACCCTGACTCACCTTGTCATCAAAATAATGCTCATCCAAGTTTAAAAATAGCGCAATGGCTTGTAAGATCTGTTTACCAGTTTCTTCCAATTGTTTAAAAACGCTCATGGCAATTGGGTTAAACATAGGTAACTCTGCTACCGAAACATTTTTTGGGTAATCTTCTGTTGGTGTTGCTATGCCCTTATTACTTTGACCGAATTGCCAAAATTCTTTTAAATCTCCTGCATTATGATCTTTAGCATGCTCTCTACCAAAGCTTGTATAACCCCGTTGACCGGCCAAACCCTGAATTTCATATTTCATTTTTACGGCATCTGGTAGCGCAAAAAATTGCTGTACCTGCTGGTAGAGTTCTCCTTGTAAATCATCACTTAAACCGTGATTTTTTATGGCCACAAAACCTATTTCTTCATAAGCTTTGCCCAGTGCGCGCACAAAATTGCCTTTGCGAACAGAATCTCCAGAAACAAAATCTGAGAGATCTAATTGAGGAATTGAAAGTTGTGACATGCCGTATTTTATTTATCGTATTAGCATCGACCAAAGTTAAGCGAATATGCCATGTAACAAAGGTTTAAATCGCTTTTACAGGTGGCGTAGTTGGTTACCTTTACGCGCTATTTACCGTAAATGCCATGAACACTTCTGCATTAGATTTTTCGCCCCAAAGCACCTCTAAAGAACAACTGGTTGCGCTTTATCTGAATATCTTAAAACCACGCCTCATTGAAGATAAGATGCTTATTCTACTCAGGCAGGGTAAAATTTCAAAATGGTTTTCTGGATATGGCCAAGAAGCTACCAGTGTTGGAACTGCGCTAGCCATGCAGCCAGAAGAATATATCCTAACCATGCATCGCAATTTGGGTGTATTCACCTCAAGAAATGTTCCTCTAGACAGGCTTTTTAGCCAATTTCAAGGCAAGATGGCTGGCTTTACCAAAGGTAGAGACAGGAGCTTTCACTTTGGGAGCCCAGAGCATAAAATTGTGGGTATGATAAGCCACCTCGGGCAACAATTAGGCGTGGCAGATGGTATTGCGCTGGCTAACAAATTAATGCAAAATAAAAAGGCAACGCTGGTTTACAGTGGTGATGGTGGCGCTAGCGAAGGTGATTTTCATGAAGCATTGAATGTGGCAGCAGTTTGGCAATTGCCTGTTTTATTTGTGATTGAAAACAATTATTGGGGACTATCTACACCGCGAGAGGAGCAGTTCATATTTGAAAGCTTTACGCAAAAAGGACCCGCCTACGGCATAGAAGCACATAGTGTTGACGGCAATAATATTATTGAAGTTTTTGAAAAGGCATCTGCACTGGCACAGAGCATCAGAGAAAATCCACGGCCAATCTTGTTAGAATGTATGACGTTTCGCATTCGCGGACATGAAGAAGCTTCTGGAACTAAGTATTACCCTGATGGGCTTATTGAAAAGTGGACTGAAAAAGACCCTGTTCAGAATTTTGAAAATTGGATGCTCGCCAATAATTTAATTACCGTAGATGAGATTGAAACTCATAAATCGGCCATTAAAAAAGAGATCAATGCAGCAATTGCATTTGCTGATGAACAGCCCGTTATACAATCTGATACATCAACAGAAATAGCGGATCTTTATAAACCTCACACTTTTGTTGCACAGCAACCTAGTGCCAAATCCACCAAAAAACGTCTATTAGACGCTGTGAGCGATGCTATGCGACAAAGCATGGAGCGGTTTCCTAATTTGGTAATTATGGGGCAAGACATTGCAGATTACGGTGGTGTTTTTAAAGCTACCGAAGGTTTTGTTGCGCAATTTGGAAAAGAAAGGGTACGCAATACTCCGTTGTGCGAGTCTGCAATTCTCGGTGCCGGTTTAGGACTAAGCATAAATGGTTACAAGGCCATAGTAGAAATGCAATTCGCTGATTTTGTAACTGAAGGCTTTACACAAATCGTAAATAATCTTGCAAAAATTCACTATCGCTGGGGCCAAAATGCTGATGTAGTGGTAAGGATGCCCACAGGTGCAGGCGTAAATGCAGGTCCGTTTCACAGCCAAAGTAATGAGGCGTGGTTTACCCATACACCTGGCCTAAAAGTTGTTTATCCTGCCTTTCCGTATGACGCAAAAGGTTTGTTAAACACAGCTATTGAAGATCCAAACCCGGTTATATTTTTTGAACATAAAGCACTCTACAGAAGTGTTAGTGAAGATGTTCCTGATGATTATTACACGCTGCCTTTAGGACAAGCAAAAGTGCTACGACAAGGAAATAATCTCACCGTTATTACTTACGGCCAAGGCGTGCACTGGGCGATGCAATACCTGGATGAAAATCCAAATATTTCTGCAGATTTGGTGGATTTACGCACGTTACAACCACTAGATAAAGACACCATTTTCGCCTCAGTTAAAAAGACAGGCCGGGCATTGGTGCTCACCGAAGATTGTTTATTTGGTAGCATTGCCAGTGATTTATCAGCCTTAATCACAGAAAATTGTTTTTCAGATTTAGATGCGCCAGTAATTCGGGTTGGCAGTCTTGATACACCTGTGCCTTTTGCAGCTACTCTAGAAGAAAGTTTTTTGCCCGTACAACGGTTTTCAGAAGCGGTGAAGAAAATAATGGAATACTAAAATTGCCCCGCGATATTTTTAGGTAATTCGGTAATCACAGAGCTGTATATTTTTTTGGGTGATTTTGGTTTGCTAGATAGCAACAATCAACCCAAGGCAGCATTGTTATCTTGGTTTCTTTGCAGCTTTAAGCGCTTCTTCTTTCAGAACTTCGTTATAAACGTTATGCAATTGCAAACCCACCTGTTCTGGGGTGCAGCGTTTATGTTTAGTAAACGTATATTCTTGATTTTTCCTGCTAAACATTTCCAGCATTGCCTGCTGTAATGCCATTTTATCATCTACAGAAATAGCGATATCGGCCTCCTCAAGCCATTCTTCTGGACCACCACAACGCGTAGATATTACAGGCAAGCCTGCTGCATGGGCTTCTAAAACCACCACGCCAAAAGTTTCTACGCGGCTATTTAAAACCAGACAATGAAACGAGGGCAGCAGCTCATTCACAGCTTTATTCGCCAATCGGCCATACATTTTTATTTGCGCTGCAGCCGCACTTTGATTAACCCTCTTTATGATATCCTCCTCATCTGGTCCTCCGCCAATAATATGAAGAGATGCTTGGGGATGAATTGCCGCAACTTCTTCAAATGCGGCTATAATTCCCGAAATATTTTTGATTTCATCCACAAGATCGGCCACCACTACAAAACCAAATACACAAGATTTTCCCACGCTGTAACCACGTGTTTCTACAATGTTCGGCACTACGGTATAGCTACCCTTAATGCCACTTTGTAGCATAGAATCGCGTAAAAATGCAGATACAGGTAAAATTCTGTTGGCCTTAGCCAATCGTCTAAATGACCATTTTCGCCACTTAGGTAGTTGGCTAAACAGGCCACGGGCATACCCACTCCAATGTTCACTAACAACTACGGGGATATTTTTTCGCTTTGCCCAATACAAGGCGATTAACAGATCTGGCGAAAAAACGTGCAGATGCAGTAAATCTGGGAGATTTTTATTGTTGTAATGGCTATGAATGTATGATACAAAAGCATGTCTTTTTTCAGCAACTGACGTTTTTGGTTTAAACCAAGTACGCGTTATAGCCATGTTATCTTCATGACTCTCGCGGGTGATGGTATTTTGATCTGATGCCGGTAGCCAAGCCAATATTTTAACATTACAATAGGGCTGAACAGCGGCAATATGCTTTTGGATGAATACACCATTTTGTACATCATCTTGATTTGGATACCACTTTGTGATATGCAGAACCTTAATTTTTTTAGCCGAAGAATCTTTGACCATAGATAAAAGCGAACATCAAGCCCAGTTGAATCGCAAATATAAGTGCACCGAGTAGTAAGGCCTTGGGTCCTTGCTTAAGTAAATCACGAAGACGGATTTGCATGCCTATGGCGGCCATTGCAATGGTAAGAAGTGCTTTGTCTAGGTTATGTGTATATACCAACCAATGCTGTGGTACAGGTGCGATGTTGGTAATCAACAGTAGAATGATAAATGCAATGATAAAACCTGGTAACACCTTTTTACGGTCTACCTGCGCAGAGCGTTTACGCATTGCAAAAGCTGTGAATAAGACCACAGGGCCTAATAAAAGTACGCGCCCAAGCTTTACCAAAGTGGCAATTTCACCTGTTGCATCGCCAACTGCATAACCGGCGCCTACAACCTGACCAACAGCTTGTAAAGAGCCACCAATGAGAACGCCAGCCTCACTAGGGCTAAGGCCTAGAGCAAGAACCAGCATTGGTAATAATACCATACCCGCGGTACCGAGCAAATTAACCACACCAATAGATACACCTGTTTCATGGGGGCGTGTGTCTAACAATGGCGATACGGCTGCAATGGCTGAAGCACCACAAATGGCCGTGCCAACGCCAATCATATACCCGCAAGAATTCATCACACCAAAAAATCGAGCTATACGGCTACCGAGCGCAAGAGCAAAAAAAATGGCGATTAACAATAGTGGAATTAGCCAAAGCGATAAATCAAACTTATTGAAGTTTAATTGCAGCGCCATAAGTGCAATGGCCCAACCAAGGACCTTCTTTTCACTAAACTGTATGCCCGGATTAACCTTTTGCGGCAAGGTTATCACATTGGCTATGATGAAACCCAGTAACAAAGCAAAAACTTCTACACTGCCAATAGAAAGCAGTTTAGTCGCAGTAAATGCGATTAATGCTATGGCTACTGAAAGGCCAATACCGGGTATTTGAGCACGCGTTAACACGGCCGCGAAAGTACATAAGCAAATTACAAGATTTGTGACTCAATAAGATTGCTAGAATATGAAAAGAAATTATATTTGCCGCCCTTAATACGGTGGTTGTAGCTCAGTCGGTTAGAGCGCTGGATTGTGGTTCCAGAGGTCGTGGGTTCGAACCCCATCATCCACCCAAGTAAAAAGGCCGCACGCGCGGCCTTTTTTTATGCAATGCCGTGCTACAAAGCATATTGACTTTTTTAATTAATCTTGCGCCGCTTAATATTTGGGTATGACATTAATAGACTCCGCTCGACTAACACATTCGCGGATTGACCAAAGTTTTAAGGCACGTTCCATTACGCGTGTTGCTGACATAAACATGCTAACGAGCACCTCAGTAGGTGAAAAACAAAGTGGATTTTACGAACATATTGGTGAATTCAGTGTGCCTGCACCTGTAGAGCGAATCTGGAATCATTACCTCACGTCTAGCCCTTTAGAAATGTGGAATAACAAATTCATGAAGTTTGTTATGCTATTTAATCGGAGCTCAGAAAAAGTCTATTACACAGACGACCAATCGTTTCCACAACTAGAAAAAGGTATTTTGATATTTATAAATGTTCTCTTCTTATATGGAAAAGTGAACATAGCTGTTGGTCACGAAATTGAAATTATAGACCCGGAAGAGCGGCTCATCAAGACAAATTATCTAGAAAACTCTAAGAGTACCGGTTCTCAATACATCCGTTTTGTTGCCGATGGTAAAAACCAATCGCGTATCATACATACCAGTTATTATTCTAGCGGTTCACCTTTTAGAGATAAAGTCCTCTACCCCAAGTTGCATACCCTTACTATTTCAGCTTTTCACAAGAATATGATTCGCGACTTTCTAAAGCAGAAATAACGAACGCTTTATCATTTTTTAACACATTGTTAAAGCGAAAACAGAGCGGTATAAAAACTTAGTGTACTTTTGACACTAACTATGCGCGAATTCGATAAATCTTATTTTGACGTTGCTCTGAGCACCAGCGTTGTTGTTTTTGGTTTTGATGGAGAACGGTTACTTACTTTGCTCGGTACCAAACCTCATGAACCCTTTAAAGGTGTGCCCATACTGCCTACGTCATGGATATTACCAGATGAAGACGTAGAAGATGTGGGGCGTTTGGTACTAACACAGTCTTTAGGCGAACGTGAATTCTACATTGAACAACTAACGGCATTTGCCAAATTATATCGCAAACCAGAGGGGCGTGTTGTAAACATTGCGCAATACTGCTTGGTACAGCATGATTACCTTAAAAATACGCCAGAAAATGGCTTTTACTGGGTGCCCGCAGATGAAGTTCCAGCATTGGTATATGACCATGACGAGATTTATGCCTATGCCAGAGAACGCTTAAAGCGCAGGGTTAAGCGTAGGCCAATCGGCTTTAGACTTTTACCCAAAGAATTTACATTTAGTCAAATACATACGTTATACGAGCAGGCCTTAGGTAAGTCTCTAGACAAGCGGAACTTCAGAAAAAAGTTCATTAAAAGCGAATTGCTAGTTACCTTAGATAAAACGGTTAAAGTAGAAGGCAGTAAAAAACCTGCGGCACTATATTGTTTTAATACCAAGCGCTATGAGAAGATGTCTTTAAAGGGTTATGACTTTTTATTTTGAGGTAAAACGTCATTAACAACCCCAAACTGAATTTGAGAAAAATAGTGGTTTAATATTTCCTTATAGGTATAACCCAATTCGGCCATGCGCATGGCACCCTCTTGACTAAGGCCCACACCATGTCCGAAACCATAGCCTTTTAATAAAAGAACATTTCCTTGATCATAAACAGAAAAGTAGGTTGAGCGCAAGCGGAAATGCTCTCTTACCCATCTGAGTTTTAACTGTTTGCCGCCATACGTAAAATAGGCCATGCGGGTGGGCTGTTTAAAAGAACAAACCGCTTTTACAAAAGCTGTATCATTGGCTGAGATGTTCATTTCCTTAGCAAAGTAGGCCACAAATACCGATTTGTTTATTTCCTTTTGCCATTGTGCCTTATCCATTTTTAAACTGAATGTATCAGGGGTAGCACGCAAATAATCAATCTTTCCAGACCAAACGTCTTCTGAATTTACCGTTTCACCGCCGCTGTTAGCATGAAATGCACCAAAAACAACTTCTCCGTTATTATCAAGTAAAATAGTGTCTTTGGTCTGGTTTACGGCCTTTTGTATAAGCACACTATTTTGTAGGTAAGCTTTGCTGTAATAGGCCTGTGAGGTAACATCATCTTTTACATTATAACCTTCTTGCTTGTGTTTATCCATATTCCGTAAAACCCAAGTACGTGCCAAAACAGCTTGTGCTTTAAAATATTCATACGCGCTTACATGGCCTCCCTCACTCTCTACAACACCAGCAACATATTCTTCTAGCGGTACGCGATTAACAACAAGCAGGCTATTAGAAACAGATTTAAACAGCAAATCGCCAGAATAAATGCGTTCTGGTCCGCTGCCCTTAATTAAAAAGGTACCATCATTTTGCGATTTTATGAGGGCAAGCGCAGAAAAATCGCCATAATCATCTACCCCATAGGTAGCTTTAACCCGGCTCTGCACTACGCTAATGTGTAAAGTACCACGCGATTTGTCTGGCACAATATCCGCTACAGTATCAATAATAGTGGCGTTTTGGTTTAAGGCCACGAGATAATAAGTACAATGTTGAACAGAAACCCAGCTTGATGTAAGCTCCTTATTTGAAAAAATACGTACATCCAAAGTAACGCCACTAACTGCTGTTACAATGCTTATGCACACAGTTAAAACCAACCACCTCATGAGGCCTCTTCTATAATAATTTGAGCAGCATTTGCAGAAGCCCCAATACCACCCAAACGTTCTTTTAAACTAATATAGCCCTGTTTAATTTCGGCATACCGCTTTGTTTCTAAGATCAACTTTAATTCTTGCGTTACATTTTTCACCGTAAAATCATGTTGAATTAACTCTTTCACGAGCATGGTATCCATCACCAAATTAACCAAAGAAATGTAAGCCACTTTAACAAGCCTTTTTGCTATGTGGTAACTCAGCGTGCTCCCTTTGTAACAAACCACTTCTGGCACATTAAACAAGGCCGTTTCTAACGTAGCCGTACCGCTAGTAACTAGAGCCGCGTGTGCTTGCTGTAACAGATTATACGTTTCATCAAGAACTAAAAAAACATTTTTACCGCGCTTAAAAGCATCATAAAATGCGGCCTTGCGCGAAGGTGCGCCTGCAATAACAAAGGTATATTCAGGGAAGTTTTCAGCCACTTGTAGCATAACCGGTAACATGGTTTTTATTTCCTGCGTTCGGCTTCCTGGCAGCAGTGCAACAATCGGCTTGTCTTTAGGTAATTCAGGCAGTAAAACTTTAGGCTTTCGCTGTGCCACAGCATCAAGCAATGGGTGCCCAACAAAGTCAACGTCCCAGCCAAACTTTTTATAAAATGACACCTCAAAGGGCAGGATGCACAACATACGATCTACATCTCGCCTAAGTGCATGTACCCGATTTTGTTTCCAAGCCCATATTTGTGGAGATATATAGTAGACCACCTTAAGCCCTTGCTGTTTGGCCCATTTAGCGATACGCATATTAAAGCCGGGGTAATCTATCAACACCAGAACATCTGGCTTGTATTGTGCGATGTCTTGTTTGCAAAATTTAATATTTCTCAGGATGGTTTTGATATTCATCACCACCTCAACAAAACCCATAAACGCCAAATCGCGATAATGCTTTACTAAAGTAGCGCCTGTTTGGGCCATCAAATCTCCACCCCAGCAACGCACGTTAGCATGAGCATCACCAACAAAAAGTTCTTTAATAAGGTTGGCCCCGTGCAAATCACCACTCGCCTCACCGGCAATTATGTAGTATTTCATAAGGTGGCAAAACTACCTGATATGCCCAAATAAAGTGGCAACTATCTAATAAATTGCATCAAGAGTAAAGGCACGAGGTAAACGGCACAAGCCCATAATACGCCTTTGGCAATAGATTCTTTGTTAAAACGCAGAGCAATAAAGAAAACGATAGCGTTTAGCATAACACCAAATGTTGCCAAACGCACCAAAATTAACTGCCATGCAGGATCATACCACTCAGTTACGGTAAGCAGTATGGGGTAAATCTGTAAGAATACGGCAATACCGAATAGTGGTGTTAGAAGGCCAAAAATGAATCCAAAAAACCACTCAAGCTTTTTACTTAATCTCAAAGTTTAACGCGTTTAATTGTTGAATTGCGTGATGCGCTGTAAAGTCTATAGTAACGGGCACAATGGATATAAAATTGTTGTTGAGCGCCCACTCATCGGTATCTTGACCATGATCATAGTTTACAAACTTGCCTGTTAACCAATAATAGCTACGACCCCTAGGGTCTGTTCTTGCATCAAATTCTTCCTCCCAATTGGCGTGAGCCTGTCTACAGATTTTAACCCCTTCGTAGGGTACACCGTTAAATTTGGGAATATTAACATTCAAACAACAGCCTTTCGGAAGGCCATTGGTAAGCACCTCCGATATAATTTGCGTTAAAAAGGGTAAAGCCGGTTCAAAGTCGGCCTCCCAGCTGTAATCACATAAACTAAACCCAATACTGGGAATTTGCTCAAGAGCACCCTCTACTGCGGCGCTCATTGTACCCGAATATATTACGTTGATTGATGAATTACTACCGTGATTGATACCGCTTACGATTAAGTCTGGGCGCCTATCCAAAATGACATTCACTGCCAGTTTGACACAATCAACCGGAGTACCTGAAACGCTATATTCTTTTTGTGGACCGTCATCCAGTTTTACACCATCTGCACGCAGGGTACTGTTTAAGGTGATGGCGTGCCCCATACCACTCTGTGGGCCATCTGGAGCAACAACAACCACATCACCAAAAGGCAGCACAGTGCGTATTAGGTTACGGATACCTGGCGCGGTAATGCCATCATCATTCACAACAAGTATTAGCGGGGTTTGCTTAGGCATAATTTTCTTTTATTGGTGGACAAATCTATCTCTTTATGGTTAACCTACCGGGCATGATTCTTGCTAACTTCGCGGTTATTAAAAACAATATCATTTACTATGAACACAAATTGGAATGACAACAATGTGATTGATGTAACGCATCAGCAAACGAATGTGCTCTCTAAGTCATTTGTTTCTACCGTTATGACCTATATGGCACACGCGCTCTTAATCTCAGGTTTAGTAGCTTATATGTTTGGCAGCAGCGAGGCATTTTTTAGCTTGCTCTTTAACTTTGAAACAGGCTCTAGAACAATTCTAGGTTGGATTGTTCTTTTAGCTCCACTAGGTCTTGTATTTGCCATTGGTGCAGGTATACAGCGCATGTCGTTAACCACACTTTTCATCGTTTTTGCTGCTTTTGCAGTATTTATGGGCATGAGCTTGAGCTCGATATTTGTAGTGTATAGCTTAAACAGTATTGTCTTAACATTTGGTGTTACAGCTGGTACGTTCGGCGCAATGGCACTTATCGGGTATTTTACCAAAACAGACCTCACTAAATTAGGCTCTTTCTTGTATATGGCGCTTATCGGTTTGGTTATCGCTATGGTGGTTAACTGGTTTATGAATAGTTCTACGCTTGATTATGTAATTAGCGCAATTGGCGTACTTGTATTCACCGGCCTTACGGCTTACGACATGCAAAAAATAAAGCAAATTGGCTTATCAGCAGACCATGAAAGTGATAGCGGTAGAAGATTAGCCATTTTGGGTGCATTGACTCTCTATTTAGATTTTATCAACCTGTTTTTATTCTTGCTGCGCTTTTTTGGTGGCAATAGAGATTAATAATAAAACATCTTTCTAATAATTACAAAGGCTCGCCCACAGGGTGAGCCTTTTGCTTTTGTTCTTTTTGAAAGTTACCGTACGTTTGAGCCATTAAGGATTAAGGGAGCATGAATTATTCATCTAAATATGTAGAACAGGCCGTTCATGAAATTAGCAAACTTCCGGGTATTGGCCAGAAGACAGCTTTACGGCTAACGCTACATCTACTAAAGAAAAATGAAGACGATGTGCTCGCTCTAGCAGAGGCAATTGTAAAATTGCGTACCAAAACCGGCTATTGTATGCGCTGCCACACGATTAGTGATACAGAAATTTGTGGGATCTGCGCAAATGAAAGACGGGATCATGGTCTGATTTGTGTTGTTGAAGATATTCGCGATGTGGTAGCGATAGAAAATACAGGAAATTTTTCTGGTGTTTACCACGTGCTTGGCGGATTGATTAGCCCCATTGAAGGTATTGGCCCAAGTGATTTAAATATTGCCAGTTTACTAAAGCGTGTAAGTGAAGACAGTGTGGATGAAGTAATATTAGCTCTTAATACTACTATGGAAGGGGATACCACTAATTTTTATCTGTTCCGGAAATTAAAAGAATACCCCCTAAAAATATCTACCATTGCGCGCGGCATTGCTGTTGGCGATGAATTAGAATTCACAGATGAGGTAACGCTTGGGCGCAGCATAATGCAGCGTATACCTTACGAACAAAGTTTGCCGAAATAATCTGTATGAACCACACGCAAAAACAACTTTCACTTTTTGTTGGTGCGCTGTTGGTGCGACTGCCTTTTTTGCAAGCTGGCTATGGTGTAGAGGAGGATAGCTGGGGCCATGTACTGCATGCTGCCCTTTTACATGAAACAGGCGTTTATGAGGTTAGCCGCTTACCGGGGCATCCCCTTTATGAGGGCTTGTTATTTGTTTTATGGAACGTACACAGCCCATTACTTTACAACCTATTGAGTGCCATTGCAGCCGCTTTTGCAGTTGTTATTTTTTATCGCATTGCCCGTTTACATCTGGTAACATATCCTTTGTGGTGGAGTATCGTATTTGGCTTTGTACCTACCCTATTCATTAGCAGCACGTATACTATAGATTACTGCATTGCACTTTTGTTTAGCTTGTTAAGCTATGAATCTGCATTAAAGAATAAGCCAGAAGCCAGTGGTGTTTGGTTGGCTATTGCCGCAGGATTTAGAATTACTGCACTAGGCATGCTACTCCCTTTGGGCTATTTGATTTTGAAAGATGTAGTTGCGCATCAAAGTTTTGCGCTGCGTGTACGCAGTGCGTTTAAGGTGTTCATTATTAGCACAAGTCTTGCCTTTGTTTTCTACCTCCCGCCATTTTTTCAATACGGTATTCATTTCTTCGATTTTCACAAGCCCCCTTACCCTATATGGCCTGAGATTATCTACAAAATGACTATTGGTGTATGGGGCCTTTTGGGCACTTTAAGCCTGGCATTTACCGCTGTTTTTCTTTGGCTGAAAAGGAAAACACTTAAGAATGATGTATTAAATGGCGTACTGATATTGGTAGTTTGCACGTATGGCATCGCATATTTTCGGATGCCTGAAAAAGCGGCATTCTGGATACCTGTAGTCCCTTTTATTATCATTTTTATTGGCCGTAATCTTCCTAAAAGGCTCGGCATTGCCGTAGGCAGTTTGCTGCTTATAAGTGGTTGGCTATTTGGTATAAATACCACCAATGCCCTTACCGGTTCCGCTAAAAGCAAATGGGCTAAAACAATGCAAATCGCTAATGAAGACATCTTTATAGACCCGATATACGGGGCGCATCTAAATGACTTTTCTAAAAGACATATTAAAGCACAAGCTTGTGCCCGCATAGAAAAACAATTAATGAATTTGAATCAACCTACGTTGGTAATCGCGGGGTGGTGGTATGCCATGCTAGAAGTTGACAAAAGAGATGGTCTGTGGGCGAATACCAATGCAGAACTCGTCTATTTTGCATCGCCAAAAGAATTAATGAATTGGAAGGCAAAAGGCTATAACTTGCGCTATTTACCTGAACAAGCAAAGATTAACGATATCAAATATCACACAGACTACACCGTTACTAACGCTACATTGCTACCGCTACCGTGAAGCTTTCAATCATCATCGTTAATTATAATGTAAGGCACTTTTTAGAGCAGTGTCTTAACAGTGTTTATCAAGCAATTGACGGCATAAACGCAGAAGTATTTGTTGTAGATAATAATTCTGTTGATGGATCTGTGGCTATGGTACGCGATAAATTCCCCGCTGTAATTTGCCTTGCCAATACGGTGAATGTAGGTTTTGCAAAAGCCAACAATCTCGCCATTAAACAGGCTAAAGGCGAATATGTACTATTGCTAAATCCGGATACTGTTGTACAAGAAGATACCTTTAGTAAGTGCCTTATCTACATGGACAGCCACCTAGAAACGGGTGGTTTGGGGGTGCGCATGATAGACGGAAAAGGTAATTTCTTACCCGAAAGTAAGCGTGGCTTACCAACACCTATGGTTGCCTTTTATAAACTCAGTGGCCTTATAAAGTTGTTTCCGAAGAGCAAACGCTTTGCACATTATTATATGGGGCACTTGTCTGAATTTGAGACCAATACAGTAGAAATATTAGCGGGTGCGTTTATGCTCATGCGCAAAAAGGTTCTTGATGAAGTGGGCTTGTTAGATGAGCAATTCTTTATGTATGGTGAAGATATTGACCTCAGCTATCGCATTATTAAAGGTGGATATACCAATACTTATTTTGCAGACACCCAAATCATCCATTATAAAGGCGAAAGCACAAAAAAGGGTAGCCTTAATTACGTTTTCATCTTTTATCAGGCGATGGAAATTTTTGCTAAAAAGCACTTTTCAAAAGGCCAAGCACGCCTCTATGGTACCCTGATCAATATGGCCATTTGGATGCGCGCTACCCTTTCATTTAGCAGCAGGCTCTTACAGCGTATTGCTTTTCCACTAACTGATGCCGCAGTTATGATTGGCGGTATGTATTATTTAAAACTCTATTGGGAACACAACCATCGCTTTGTACAAGGTGGGGCTTATCCTCCAGAATTTATGCAGTTTGCGGTACCGGGTTATGTTTTCATTTGGCTATTGACACTCTTTTTTAGTGGTGGATATGATCGACCTACCCGAAGTTTTAACCTGTGGCGAGGCTTAGCTGTAGGTACAATTATAATTTTGGCGGCCTATGGTTTACTCAGCGAAACCTATCGCTTTAGTAGAGCACTTATATTATTGGGGGCCTTTTGGGGTGCACTTGCCCTACCCCTTTGGCGTGTGATCTACCAGTTAATTTCAAAGAAACTAATCATTAAAGATGCCCGTATAGATAAGCGTAGGGTAATTATTGGCAGTAAAGAAGAATTTAATCGCATAGATCAACTACTCAACCAAAGTGGTGTGCAAGCTGGCTTTACGGGATGGGTTTCTACAGCAGAAGAACCAACCGCTGAAGCACTAGGCAATCCCGATCAGCTTGAGGAGATGCTGCGTATTTATCGCATAGATGAGGTTATATTTTGCGCTAAAGACTTATCTGCACAACGTATCATGACGTTGATGCGCAGAATTCAAGCCCTGCAGGTGGAAATTAAAATTGCACCACCTGAGAGTTTATTTGTGATTGGCAGCAACAGTATAGATACGCAAGGTGAATGGTATACCGTACAGGTTAATACCATAGCACTACCTACTAATAAAAGGATGAAACGCTTAATTGACACATTAGCAGCATTGTTCTTTTTAATGTGCAGCCCCATTCTCATCTTTATGCAAAAGCGCCCTTTTGGTTTTTTAATGAACTGTTTGCATGTACTGGTGAACACAAAAACGTGGGTTGGCTACAATCCGTTAGGCAATCCACAGAATCTCCCTATTTTAAAACCCGCTGTGCTACATGCTAATATGTATACCAAAAGCGCCTTGTTAGATGAACAAACGCTAACGCGGATTAATTTCCTATACGCGAAAGAATATACCCCGCGCACCGACTTAGAAATTCTTAGTAGAAATATCCGCCAATTGGGCGGTGCTTAAAGGGGCCTTAAAATTGGTATTACACCGCAAATTATTAGACGAGATTGTTGTTTTTATTTATCAGAAGAACTATTCATCTGTTTTTCTTGCTGCTCATCTTCTTTTGGCTTAATACCAAACACCCGCCTATAAAACTCACCAAACGTATTAAAGCTGGTTTGGTAAAAAACACCAACGCCTTGTGTATATGGCGAAAGCTTATCTAGGGTTGGATTATCTTGATTACTCCTGTTGAAAGCCTTTGCACGAATGCGACCATCTCTCGTGATTTTATAAACAACCTCTAAATCGCCTGTAAAATTTTGAGCTGTATTAGGGGCATTGGTACCAACTGGCACATCAATTTTGCTATTTACGGTAATGCGGTCATCTAAGAAGTTTTTACTTAGGCCCACTTCTAGTTCATCACTCAGTTGCTGATTACTGGCCGTATTATAACCTACGCTGATGTCTACATAATCACCCAAACCTTGTGCGATAAAGTTTGTGAATTGCGCAGCCGCCATTTGCATGGTGTTGCTACTAACGCCTTGATCAATAAAATTAGATTCTGTAGCCAAGTTTTCACTCCAAAATGAATTTATTAAAAGCAGTGAAAAAGCCTGTTGATTTAGCTTATCTGGGTCACTCAACCGGTTATTGAGTTCTTCTTGGTAGCTTGGGTTGCTGTTGGGCAATAATATTTGGAAGTTAATATTAGGGTTGGTTACCACGCCTTTTAAATCCATTAATAAATCTACCTGCACCCGCTGCCCATCATAGTTGTTGTTTACAAAACCTGTTAAAGTGGTACGCGTGGTATATTGGGCCTTCATGTCAATCTGGGCCTCATAGGGGTCTCCATTCCACGCTATTTTACCGCCAGGTTGAATAGAGAACTTTTTGTTGATCAGATTACGCATGGTAAACAGATAATCACCATTCGCAATTTCTACCGTGCCATACATTTCCATATCACCATCATGGGGAATGTTTACACGCAAATCACCAATACCGCGCCCGCTAATGATATCACCCACTGTTTCATCCATAACAAGCTGTACCAAGGCATCAGCTGTTATTTTAGCATCAATGGTAATATCCAAGCCTCCTAACGGTTTTAATATTTCTTCACGGAAAGCTTCGGGATTAATCTCAATGTAGTCAAATTGACCTTTACCAACGTAGGTGACAAAGCTTTGGCTGCCTACGTTTAATGGATTAGAAAATGGAATTTTGAATTCGGTGCCTTTTTTAGTGGTTATAGCCACATCTATGCTCATATCATCTATTGGCCCTTTGATGCTAAACGTACCTTCGGCAAAACCTTTTCCATAGAAATAGGCATCATCAGAGTTTTGCGTATTTAGCACTAAGAGATTGTCTGAAGCAATGGTTAAATCAAACACCCAATCTGAAAAACCTTTGTGTTTAAGATTGCCATAAAAATTACCTGTGGTGCCCTGATAGTTATCGGTGAGTCTTGTATTAGGAATTTCTATGCTGCTAGGGCTAACTTCTATACGCGTATCTGGTGCAAAGCCGTAATCCGTGTTAAAATATGGCACACCAAGAGCGGCTTGCTGTAAGAATAGCGTGCCGTATGGCTGCAAATCGTGCATGTTACCGCCAAGATGCACATCGCCAGAAACAACGCCCCGCACATTTTGTAGAATGTCTTCCACAAATGGATCTATCCACATTAAGCGAAAGCGATTAAAATGCAAGTTTAAATCTAAAGCCGCCAAACTATCAGGCATATAGTGTCCTGTAAGCTTTAATACTTCTAACTTACCACGAAGAACATCCGCATCTATATGCACCTTTCCCGTTTCAAAATCCCAATTACTGGCAACGTCTAAGTTGCCCACAAAGTCATTATTGATGAACAGGCTATCAACCCTAAAGTCGCTTGCGAAAAGTGACAAATCATTCATTCTATCATAAACAATATCCCCATTTATCTGACCATCAAATACAAGGTCTGGGTATCTGATGATATAATTAAGAATATCAGCATCTAAATTTATTGCCCCTATGCGCAAGATTTTTGAGGGTTCGCTGCTCAGTGCGCCATTGATGAGAATTGTACTGGTTTGATCCGTAAAATTGACGTTTTCGAAGGTGATTTCGTCTTGTTTAATAATAAGGCGATTGTCTTTGTTTACTTCAAAAAAGCGTTCTCCAACATTAAATCTTCCATTGGCCAAAATGAGATGAAAAATATTTTGGTCTGCGCTACTGCTATCCAGTACATGGCCAGCTAATCGAAAATAAGAATCAATAGAGTCTCTAAAAATACCGGTTAACGCATAGTTAATACTATCTAATGAACGGGATATTGAGGCCTTAACGCTATCTATTTCTTGCCTGCCATGACGTATAGATGCAATTTTATTATTTACGGTGTGTACTTGATTGGCATGTGATGCTTCAAAGTCTACTTGTTGAAAACGCCATTTGGCCCAGCTAATTTCTTTGCTTTTTACCTGTAACTCAAATACGCTATCTGTACCCGAATACCTTCCTGAAATATGCGAGCCCGACTCTAACCGCAATTCTGGCAAAAATAAATTGGTAATAATTTGACTGTTTATAATGGAAACATCATACCTAAAATCAATGTCTGGGCGTTTTTCTTCAGATTTTTGTAGTGGATTAAAACTGAATATTTCCGATTGTAGCGCAGCAATAACCTTTGGTAGTTGATAGTCACCTTGCAATTGTACATTCACTATGCCGCTGCGCAAGCGATCTGTGTGGAGGTTGCCTTTATTTGTGGAAGAAACAGCAATGCTATCAAAGAAATAATAGAATTCATTGCTCTCATAGGTTAAATCATTGAGTTGAATTGTACCATCCCACCATTCACCCTTGTAGTAATCAAAATCTATATCAGCACCAAAATTTACCAATGCTGTAGAATCATTTGAAAAATTCAGCGCTTTTAAATCAGCTTCTGTAACCCGCGCAAAGAAATCTGCAACCAAAGTATCAGATGCAAAATCTACTTCCCCATCAAAAGAAAAACCCACCTTTTCATCTGCCACAGCCGCTATACCTTTAAATTTTTTATCGCTTACTGCACCATCTATCTGCCAATTTTCATAATGATTACCTAAAATATCAAAGTATGCTGCCTTACCTTTTACTGTGGCCTTTAAAGATTCTCGGGTTAAACCTGTACCCTGTAACGTTGTGCTAAAAACAGCCTTGCCAATACTTGTAGAGCCAAATAGTTGACCCAAATTAACAGGGTTTGCTTCTAGCACCCCAGCATAAGAACTTTGCTCAAGGTTGTTAATGTCTTTCATGTAACCATTTAGTTTTAGCACATTTTCATCTAAAACCAAGGTACCATTCATGTTAAAGTCGTTTATGGTGCCTATGTAGCTACCGCGATAAGCAATTTTAGCGAATGGATCTATTAAGGTCATCCAATCCATTTCACCTGTAAATTGCCCCACATATCTGCGTAATTCTTTGGGGTTGGTACGCAATTCTCCCGCAGAGGCTTCTATTCTTAACAGGTCTGATTCTGATGGATTCCAAACATGGGCTTCACCAAAAAAGTGCGTATTCTTACCAATATCAATAACACAATCGCGCAGCGTGAAATCATTTACTGGTCCTGAAAATGATCCGGTGATTGTAAAAACATCAAACTGCGGAAATTCTGGTATGTAGTGGCGAAACTCATTGCTATTAAATGTACTCTGCACAAAAGAACCTTTAAGGGTTACTGCACTTAAAAAGTCGCCAAGTTCATCAGGGCTGTCATAATACAAAGTGGCATCACCCTCAACCTCACTACCATCTGTTAAAAAGTATAAGTCATCAACAGCAATGTACTTTGGTTGGTAGGCCGCCTTACATCTAAAATCATAGAGCCTAAATCGCCCTTGATCTATATAGCTCATGTGCAAGATATTGGCAGAAACGTAATCGCCATCTAAAAAAAGGTCTTGAACATTTAGTGAAGTTTCAGAGAGAAAGATATTTGTGCAAGTATCAACACAACCTAAGCGGTGTTTTATAAACCTAAAATCACGCAAGGCAATGTTGCTAATCTTTAGCCTAAATGGTTCAGATTCGGTATTTGAGCTGTCATTTCCACCCAACTTTTCAAGAAAATAAGCGAAGTTAAACAGCGAATCTTCTTGGTATTTACGCATGTACAGCCTACCATTATTAAGTTGCACACGCGATGATTTAAGTGTATTAGATTCGGTATCAAAACCATTGTAGCTGATGCGTAACTCTTGGGCATAAATCAGCGTATCGGCATGATCATCGGCAATATAAACGTCTTTAAGCGCAATGCGATTGGGTAAATGAATGGCTAATCTGCCTATGGTTGCATCAATGTTATAAGCAGTTTTGAGATAATGGGTTGCCCTTTTTGCTAAAAATGTTTGCACCGCTGGTAAAAGCAGCAGCCCGCCTAATACTACCACGAGAAGTAAGAGGCTAATGATCGCACGTTTTGCTATGTACCGAGCTCGTCTGATAATTCTACTTCTACCGTTACCTTTGCATCTTTATGCAGAAAGACATTTACATTTTAGCCATTGAGTCGTCTTGTGACGATACCGCTGCAGCGGTATTGCGCAACAATGTGGTTTTGAGCAACCTAGTGGCCGGGCAGGATGTACACCGTGCCTTTGGCGGGGTGGTTCCAGAGTTGGCCAGCAGGGCACATCAAAAGAACATTGTTCCCGTTGTGCATCAGGCGTTAAAAGTAGCAAAAATCAAGCCGCAAGACCTCTCAGCAATTGCTTTTACCAGCGGCCCCGGACTGCTTGGTTCTCTGCTTGTTGGCACCAGTTTTGCCAAGAGCATGAGCATGGCACTGGGCATTCCGCTCATTGATGTACACCACATGCAGGCGCATGTACTTGCCCATTTTATTACAGCCGAAGGCATGAAAATACCAAGTTTTCCATTTTTATGCTTAACTGTTAGTGGCGGCCATACGCAGATTATACAGGTAAATGATCATTTTGATCTCAAGATTCTCGGGCAAACCATAGACGATGCAGCAGGTGAAGCTTTTGATAAAGCCGCCAAAATCATGGGACTGCCCTACCCTGGTGGTCCGCTTATAGATAAATACGCCAAAACCGGTGATGCCAACCGGTTTAAATTCAATAAGCCCAAAATCGCTGGATTTGATTATAGTTTTTCTGGGCTCAAAACCAGTATTCTTTACTTTTTGCAGAAGGAAGTAAAGGCTGATCCCGACTTTGTTCAAACTAATTTGAATGACCTGTGTGCATCTATCCAAAAGACCATTGTTGATATTTTGATGGATAAGCTTGAACTGGCTGTACGCGAAACAGGCATAAACAATATCGCCCTAGCTGGTGGCGTTTCTGCCAATAGTGCGTTGCGCGAAGCATTTATGCATAGAGAAAAATCTTTAGGGTGGAATATTTTTCTCCCCCGATTTGAATATACAACAGACAATGCCGCCATGATTGGTATTGTTGGGTATTACAAATACTTAAAAGGCAATTTTGCTGATGAAAATGTGGTGGCAAAAGCACGCATGGAAATGTAACTTAGCAGGTAATGAAGGAAGAAAAGCAAACAGGTACGGCAACCATACACACCACTGATGCCAATTGGGTAAAAAAGGCCATTAAAGCGTACACCAATAAACAGGAATTTAACTTGGTTGATGATGCCGAAATTGGGCTTACAGAGAAAGATGTGGCCAGCGCTGTAAACCTGATGAAATTCCTAAAAAAGGAAAACCACTTATCTGTTAAAGAAATTGCACAAATTCTGGTCGGGCTGGGCATTACCGCCACCGGTGTGTGGATGGTTATGGCTGCCATTGCAGACCCTGAACCAACCACCAAACTCGGGCTTTTAGTAGGCGGCGGATTGGTGCTTGCTATTACCGGCAGCCTGGGTACGCTGCGGGCATTGGGCATACAGTTTTCTGTGTCAGGCAAAGCTTTTGGCAATGAGTTTCACATATCCCCCACAAAAAAAGGCGAAGACTAGCTGATGTGGGCTACCTTTTTTAGCTTTTGCCAACTGGGTTGGGCCATCTTGGTACAAAACCGTAAAGCCACCAACGCTTTGTATGTTGAGTTGGAAGCACAACTTCGCACTTTTGGTTTTTCGCTTACAGAACAACACCGCAAACGGATTTTTTTCTACACCGCACAAAGCGCCATCACCAACTTTTGGTTTAGCCGGCTTCGCGGAGAAAAACCTACCTCTACAGAAATTAAAACCGCATTGTATTTGGGTGCCTTTACCCCAATTGCCGATGACCTGATGGATGAGCACGGCCAAACTTTTGAAAGCTTGGAGGCGCAACAGAGCAACGCAACGGCCAGTCATGTGCTTTTCAATTACTTGTTAACGGAGCTCGCGCCACACCGCAGCATAAACGCAGATTTTGAGCGCTACTTCAAACTGGCACATATAGCACAAAATGAGAGTTTAGCGCAACTCAACAAAGTGCCGATAGCGCTGGAAAAACTCGAAAAAATCACGTACAACAAGGGCGGCTACTACACTACGCTATACCGCTTTGCTTTAAATCATCCACCAGTAAAAGGGGAAGAAGAAGCAATCTACACCCTTGGTGCCATTTTACAAGTTTTAAACGACCTGTTTGACATGCACAAGGACTACCATAACAGGGTGCAAACTCTGGTTACCCGCACGGCTGATATCAGTTTTATAGCTGAAAAACTAAAGGTGCTCGAGATCCGCTTCCGCCAGCAATTTATGGCGCTTGATTACCCCGAAAGAAACAAAAGGCAAGCCTACCGGGCTATAATGGCCATTGTAACCCGCGGACATGTGGCTCTTAAACAATACCAAAGGCTACAAGGAAACAAACCTGCCTTAGACATTGGTTCTTACCCACGCAAACCACTTATCGTGGATATGGAAAAGCC
>CAYQDW010000007.1:0-67668 GCA_964416385.1 uncultured Cryomorphaceae bacterium
ATTCATATTGGGGTCAAAACTTTGTAGCACGCCTGCGTTATCAAACTTACACAAGCGGTTTCTTGTTGTGCCACCAGCAACGCTGGTAAAATCTCCACCGGCATAAAGATTACCATTGGCATCAAGAATTAAAGCATACACTGTACCATTTATGTCTGGGTTAAAAGGGTGCAAACTACCATCTGCATTTATTCTTGCTAGGTTATTTCTGGTTTCACCGTTAACATGTGTAAAAGAACCTCCAATGTACCATCCTTGCCCGCCAGGAATGGCTATTACAGCGTTCATTAGCCCACCCGCTACTTTTGCAAAATCAGGGTTAACAGTGCCCGCTGTTGCATCTAAAGCTACCCCATGACCATACCACAAGCCAACATAGTTAAAGCTACCACCGATGTATGTGTTCCCACTATTATCTGTTACAATTGTCTGCACTCGATTATTGAAAGCGTATTTGTTTTGAGCCGCGTTAAAAACTTGTGCGCTTAACCTAGTCTGCGTTGAAAAGATAAAAACAAGCACTAACAGGTGGTTAATTGTGATCTTTAATCTGTAAAATAGTTTCATAAAGTGTACTGTTGTTTCAAATTATTATACTTTGATTTTAATTGGGTAAAGACATAGAAAAGCCACACCATAAATGGTTGTTCATTCATGATTTTAAGTTAATGATGAGTTTTTGTAATTAATTTAGTACTCTATACGCGCGCGGGCTAAAACCTGTTTTGGCTTTAAAAACTTTACTAAAGTGCTGGGGATATTTAAAACCTAATGCAAAAGCAATTTCATTTACAGAAAGCTGTGAATTAAGCAGTGCAATTTTTGCTCTATCTACAACATGAAGCAGCACGTGTTCTTTTAGACTTTTACCCGTTTCAGCATTTAAGAGATCACTTAAATACTTGCCAGACATGTTTAAGGCTGCACCGCACTGCTCTAAAGACGGTAGCCCGTTTTCAATTTGTTGATTGCTCTGAAAATAATTTCTCAAAAAACTTTCAAAGGCACTGATGTGGTCTTTATGTTGGTTGGTACGCGTTGCAAACTGACGTTCATAAAAACGGCGGGCGTATTTTAAAATAATTTCAATATTTTGGATGATAAGTTCTTGGCTGTGCCGGTCTATGTTTTGATTAATTTCTTCTTCTATTCGCGAAACATATTCTTCTAGGTTTTGCTTTTCTTTATCAGAAAGATGCAATGCTTCATAAATCTCGTAGTTAAAAAAGTTGTAACTGTGAATGGCTTCAGCCAAATGCGATTTTAATATCAGATTAGGATGAAAGGCAATGGTCCAGCCACTAACATTGGCGTTGGCACTATTGCTTGTAGCCATTATTTGGCCAGGCGCGATAAAAATCATAGTACCTTCATCAAAATCAAAGGCATTACGACCATAAATACAGGCGTCATCAAGATTTTCCTTTACTGTAATAAAGTACAGATCAGTATTTAACTGTATATCCCCGAAATCTGAATTTATGTTGTTATCGAGTCTGATTACTGTAATTAAAGGATGAAGAGGTTTGCCTAAACCTAAAAATTTGTGAAGTTGTGATATAGATTTGAGGTGAACAGCTTCTTGCATGGTTTTTTATTTTGAGCCAAAGATTTTAATGCTTTGTATACAGCCACAAATGTTGAACGTACATTTTAGTACAGTTAATACGTTTGGCAGTATTTTTAAAACAAATGGCAGATTACCGCTTTAATTAAGGTAAGATTATATGCATAAAATGCTAAAAAAGCAAGAAAAGAGAATAAATTGAAATGGGCAGGGTGTTTGCCAAAAAAGCGCAACACATACAGAAACTCTGCAATTATTATTTTTTTGCCTATTGGTGTAGTATGCCCGAGCGTATTTGTAAATAGCGTTTCTGTGCATAGTACTTTTAATTGCACGCACGTTATTTAACGTTTTAAGCAATAAGCTGTGCAAACAAAAGGCAGCATTGTTTAATTAATCACCACCCGTAAGGCGAATGCCGCCTTCTTCAAGAATGATGAGTCTTTGGCGGTAGAGCTGGCCCACTGCCTTTTTGAAGACCTTTTTACTTAAGCCTAAGTGCCTTTTAATGTCATCAGGACTGCTATGATCTGTTAAGGCCAAAAAGCCTCGATTTTTTTCTAGGGCCGTTAACACAACATCTGCACCTTCATGAACAGCCTCATAGCCCGCCTTTTGAAACGCTACATCTATTTTGTTATTCGGCCGAAGCGCCTTAATAAAACCCTTTGTGGTTTCGCCATAAACAGCCTTGGTGAAAAATTCATTATGGTACACCAAACCTACATACTTCTTGTTGATAACCACATTTACGCCTAAATCAGAGTTGTCTGCAATAAGCACATCAACTTCTTGTCCTTCTTCTAAATCATGGTTGGCATTGCTTAAATGTTTGCTCAACTTGGTAGATCCTGCCAAGCGATTGCTGGTATCATCCCAATACAGGGTGATGACGTAGCGGTTGCCTTCGTGTAGTGTTTGATTTTGTTCTTTAAAGGGGATAAATATGTCTTTGCCGATGCCCCATTCCGCGAACGCGCCCGCATGTGTGATACTTTTTATAGATAAACAGGCGGCCTCATTAAGAACTAATAAAGGTGTTCTAAGCGTAGCCACGAGGGCACCTTCGTTGTTTTGATAAACAAAGGCACTGATGTATCGGCCACTTATGGGTTCTTTTTCATATTCTGTTTGTGGCAGTAATACAGCGCTATTTCCAGCGTCAATTAACAGTATTCCACCAGCAGTAGGTTGGCCAACTTTAAACGTAGAATAGGTTCCTGGTACAATCAAAATGCATTTATTTTAGGTGGTGAAGGTAGGGAGAAAGCGGTTTCATGTTTGATGTTAAAGGTTTGAAGCTGAAAACATTATTTCCAGAGCCGGCTAAAGGGGATTTTGTGTTTTGCAAAGGCACCAAATTCACCTTCGTTACCATAGTAAATAATTAAGGCATCTGGTGCTAATCCCCACATAAAATGCCGCTCATACACCGCTTTGTAATGATGCTCATTAAAAGGTATTTGCGTTTTAGACAGCGCAAGGCTGGACATTTCATTTTCGATAATTTGATAAATCTCTGGCCCAAAAAGAACATCTAGCTTTACCTCTTTCCAAGGATGATAGGGGTTAAAAACCAATGCACGATAGGTTACAGAATCTAAACGTTTTGGCTTTTCATTCAATTTTGCTTGATGTAGTAATAGTGTATCTCTGAGAAAAATCCACTGATAGTTATCGGTAATTTTATCTCCGTATTTAAAAGTCTCCCGAAAAAAAGGCTCAACGCTAATTTCGCCCAATAATTTTGGACAAATGATGGTATCGCTATACAGCGCCATCATTTTGCGGTTGCGCTTTTTATTGTTTTTTAGTTGTGCAATTTCACGCGCCCGTTGCCCAAAACTTTGCAAAGCGCTATTGTAAAGCTGCATTTGGATACGCTCGTTTTCTGGCAACAAATAAGCAGAGGTTTTAATTTCTACACTTAACAGCGAGTCTGATAAATACGTAATGTGGGTTTGGCGGGCTTCTACAAAATGTGAATTACACGTTCTGGCATCAGGAGGGTAGTAGGTCATTTTCCCAATAAAATCATAGATGGTGTCAAAACGATGGTCACAATCTTGTTCTAGATAACCGTTGAGATTAAAGCGCATATTGGGTAATTCTGGCTGACAAAATCTGGATTTATCGGTTATTGAATAAGGTCTAAATCGTATACCTTGGGCAAGCACATTTTGACGACAAGTGTCGCAAAAGAAACCATCTTCATCAAAAACAGGCACTGTGGCATCTATACCTATACGGTAGCCCATTTTTAGGTCTGGATATTTTTGCAACCAAACCCAATTCATTTTATACCAGCCAAAGGGCTGACCTGAAAAATAGGGGCTAAGCGGCTGCGAAAACGCCAACTTGCAGGTTAAGAGAATAAGGAGACAAAAAATAAACCGCATCATAAAAAAAGCCGAGCGTTAATCCTCGGCCTTTTCAAGTTCTTGTTCAATAATATCTTCTACAGCCTTTCTTATCCGTTCATTTTCATAAGCTTGAACTTTGGCCTGCTTCTTCATAAAGCTAAACATGCTTTTCTTTTTTATTTCATAGGCCACAAAAACGGTATATTCATTTTTATCGGCATTAAAGTATTTTATTTCGTCAAACTTGCGCAAATCAGCCAATTCGGTGCTCATAACCTGGCGCGTTAAATCTTGAAACTTTTCAAAAATTTCAGCCGCCTCTGCATTTTCATTTTGCGCCATGTAAGCATCTGTAACTTCTTTCATGGTAACGTTTACCTGTCCGGCCAAAATACTCTTGGCATCTACATCTGCTTTTTTGCGGGCGATGTTGTCTTTCATGCTCACGCCCTTGCCAACGGCCCTAAAATACCTGTTGTTACTCTCGTACTTACTGCCGGTAAATGGCTCTTTAACTTTATCGCCATATAATTTACTGTTGCCTTTGCAGGCGCCCAAACTTACCAGCGCAACTAATAAAATGCTAGATGCGATATGTGCTACTCTCATATTGATATTGTTTTTGTTAGCTGTATTAAAAATTATGCCAAGTAACATTTACTTGTTGATTATTGGTTTTTAAAGGATACTTCCACTTTTAAGGCTTCTTGATTGCGTACCACATCGCCAAAGTTACCACGCATTACGATGGTTTGTTTATCATCTAAAACTGAGCAGCCAGAAGCGCTTTCAATTTCTTGAGCAAAGGTCATGAGAATATCATAATCAACAAAGAACAATACTTCAGCCAGTGAATCAGGATAGTTTTCATCAAAATCGCCTATGTCATATTTAAAGATGCCGTTGGTTACCGAAAATTTATCGCCCACATCGCCCAGTTGCAGCCCTAAGGAGTCGGCTGTATTAAGGCTCGCATTTAGGGCCGCCAGATCAGAAAAGTCATAACCAAGGTGTAAAACATTTTTGGTCTTAGAAACAGTAATGTTATTTAGGCCTTCAAAAGTTGAATAATACGTTTTGATAGAGTCTAAATCCATATCTGCGAAGAAATCTTGGACTGCGTCCATAGAATCTGCAGATAGCGCTGCAAGTTCTGTAATGTCAAAATCCATCTCATAACGGCCTGCATAATTGAGTTCAAACTGAAACCGCTGCGTAATCGTACAACCCACAGTAGCCAAAATGAGTAGGCCAGAAAAGATGATCCTTTTTAACAAGTAAGTAATATTTAGAGCGGTTAAAATAGTGTTTATCTAGCTCTAATAGCAAGAATCAAGAGGTTGAAGTAATTTTTAAAATTTGGTTACCAATGCCCTGAAACAGCCCAAAAAAGAAAGTGACATTTGCTAAAGCGCATCATCTAAACGCAATGCTTCAAACGCCTGTAAATCACCATAATCAAAGTTAACATTAAACTGAATGGGGTTACAGCACACCTCGCAATCTTCTATGTAATCCTGGTTTTTTACAGAAGGATCTAATAACACACTGATCGTCTGAAAACAGTACGGACAGGAAAAAAAGTGCTCTTCTTGCTCCATGCATTAATTGTTTAGCGCTTTTAAAACGAAAACGTATCTACTTTGTTTAACTCTCATGAATCGGAAAATTTTATTGGGCGTTGCCTTCTTTGTAATACTCTCTTGCACCAAAGAAAAGATGGGGCAAAAACCAATAGCGCAACCCATAAAAGCATCTTATTTGGCACTTGGCGATAGCTATACTATAGGCCAGGGTGTTTTGGATACAGAACGATGGCCAAATCAATTGGTAGACTCACTTACACAACGTCAAATTTCGCTTGATACTCCTAGAATTATTGCACGTACGGGTTGGCGCACTGACCAACTGCAAGCGGCTATTGATACCATTAAAAAGAAAGATTGGGACTTCGTTTCATTACTCATTGGCGTAAACGACTATTATCAAAATTGGCCTGTGCAGGCTTTTGTGCCCAAGTTTGAGCGTATTTTAGATTCTGCCATTGCACTTGCTGGCAAACAGAAAGAACATGTTTTGGTTGTTTCTATTCCAGATTATGGTTACACACCTTTCGGACAGGGTAATCTGGCTACCATATCTGCGGGCTTAAACAATTACAATTTGGTTATAAAAGGTATCTGTGAGACCAACAACGTAACATTTATAAATATTACAGACATTTCTCAATTGGGTTTAATACAGCCAAACCTTGTGGCCCAAGACGGTTTACATCCCTCTGGTAAACAATATGGCCTTTGGGTGAAGCGTCTGGTTTCAAATCCTTTTTTTGATCAATTTCGCTAAGAAACTATATCTATTTTTAGCGCGTTAATAGCAACATGTCATGAACAAAAAAATACGCCTTGCAATAGCCTTAATGGCTGGTTTTATCATATTATCTCTCCTTACTTTAAATTATTACAACCGCGTAAAAAGTCCTCCCGGCGAAGCTGCTTTTAAAGCAGATGGCTTAGAAATAACCATAAATTATAGCAGACCATCTGTTAGGGGGCGGTTAATTTTTGGCGCTGCGGCCGATGGTGCTCTGCAACCCTATGGTTCTTATTGGCGATTAGGCGCTAATGAAGCCACTGAAATAACCATAAATCAAAACATAACCTTTAACGGTGTACCTTTAAAAGCAGGAACGTACAGACTTTACGCAGTACCTGGAGCTTCTACGTTTAGCATTGGTGTTAATACTGCTCTTGGTAAATGGGGAGCTAGTGAACCTGACTATCAGAAAGATCTTTTTACAACCGAAGTACCTGTTACCTTTTTAGATACGCCTGTTGAGCAAATGACCATTACCATTGAAGCGGGTGGGGAAGAAGCGGCAATGATTATCATTAGCTGGAGCGATGTGCAGCTCAACATTCCTATTGGTTTAAACTAAATCTAAAATATGCGGCAGATAAATTTTCTTGCGGGCTTAGTACTATTTACCTGCCTAGTAGGTTGTGTTTATCATCCAAAAGAAGAAGTAAAGAGTCGTGTGCAGGTATTCTCTGAAGTGGCTTCTGCACGTGTGGCACCACGAAATATAGAAGTTTACTATCCGCCCAATTTTGACTCAACAGCGCATTATGCCGTTATAATTATGCATGATGGTCAAAATGTATTTAATGATCAAACAGCCTATGGTGGTAGCGCTTGGCGTGTTGATTTGGTTATGGATGATTTGATATCACGTAAAATAATAACGCCCGCCATTGTTGTTGCGGTTTGGAATAGTAAAAACCGTTGGAGTGAATATTTGCCCGAAACCTGCATTACTTCCTCTTTAGACAGTAACAGGCTTATGCCATATGCACGACCAGAAATTTGGGATACAGGTGTTTTTAGTGATGATTACGTGGATTTTCTAGCAAATGATGTGCTTGAATTATTGAATAGAGAAGTACTTCCTAAAAGACAATGGCAGGATGTGTTTGTAATGGGTAGCAGCATGGGCGGACTGATTTCCGCTTATACCGTATGTAAGTATCCCGCAATTTTTAATGGCGCGGCCTGTTTATCTACGCACTGGCCAGCTTTAGATGGGGCTTGCATTAGTTACTTTCAAGAAGCTATAGTGCCACTGGGCAATCATAAATGGTATTTTGATCATGGTAGTATCGGTTTAGATTCTACGTATAAACCATATCAGCAGCGCTTAGATAGTTGTTTGTACGCATCAGGCTTTTCGGAGAAGAATTTTCAGAGCAAGTATTTCCCCGGTGATGATCATAACGAAAAGAGCTGGAGAAATAGAGTTGCAACACCACTAACATTCTTGTTGGGAATAGAAGACTAGCCAATTAATCTAGCTGATTTAATTGGCTTTTAAAAAGTATGAAAAATATATTTTCAATAAATACTGAAAGTTTAATAATTTTAAATACATTTGTCCCATGAAATTAGACGAAGCAAAAGGACAGTTTATTCAAGCATGGGGCACACTAGGCGGCAACTGGGGCATTAGCCGTACCATGAGCCAAGTACACGCACTGCTATTATTGGCGAATGCGCCTCTTTCTTCGGATGAGATTATGGCCGAATTGCAGATTTCGCGCGGTAATGTAAATATGAATGTGCGGGCACTGATAGAGTGGGGGCTGGTTTTTAAGATTCTAAAACCCGGAGACCGCAAAGAATATTTCGCTGCTGAAAAGGATATTAATAAAGTGGCAAAACAGATTGCCAAAGAACGCAGAAAAAGGGAATTACAGCCAGTTTTGGCCATTTTGGCGGATGTTAAGCAGTTAGATGATCCAACAGAAAGTACGGCTGATGAATTCTTAACCTTGGTTAATGATTTAGAACAGTTTACATCGCGGGTAGACCGAACACTTGATAAATTTATTAGAAGTGATGAAAATTGGTTTTACAAGCAATTAATGGGATTGCTCTAATTTTTTTGAATTTAAGTTTCAAATATTACTGAAAGTTCAATATTATGATTTTAATGTTTGCATATTTAATTCTTACCAGTGCTGCTACATTAATAGTGGGGCATACCCTTTATAATAATGGTTTACACTATCTACTCATGTTATTCACGGCTGACATCGCGCACAGCTTAAACAAACTCTTATTAACAGGATATTATTTGCTCATTTTAGGCCTTATAGTATTTACGGGGGCAACATGGCCAGTATTTGAAAATACGGCTTCATTCATCGCCGCATTGAGCACGAAAACAGGTGAAATGTTGCTCGTAATCGGAATTATTCACGCCTTTAACGTAGCCGCATTGGCAGCCTTTAGCTTTTATAAAAAACAAAATCGTATTCAATAACTCTAATTTATAATACCATGACAGTATCTAACATCGTAATTGCCTACATGATTTATTTACCCATTGCCGTTGGCTTAACCACATTTGTTGCAAGAATTCTATTTAAACAGGGGCGAATTTTCTTGCTAGACATTTTCAACAAGCGTGAAACCATAGCTGATGCCACAAATAATCTCTTCAAAGTGGGGTTTTATCTGCTTAACATTGGGTTTGCATTACTTATTCTGAAAATTTACGCAGGCGCTCAGACATTTCATACCCAACGTATGATTGAAACCTTAAGCTCTAAAATCGGTGGATTTAGTATTTATTTGGGCTTCTCATTATTCTTTATGTTGTTTTTATTATTTCGTGGAAAACGCATTGCGAGTCAGCGCAGACAACAATTTAACTTGCCCAATACAGCAACACTCAAATAGCCTAGCTTGAAAAATAAAAGCGAGATTAACACCCGTTAGTCTCGCTTTTTTATGTTTCAATAGATTTTGCCTCAGCGAATAATTTCAACTTTTTCTATAAAGATGTCTTCAATTGGCCAATCTTTTCTGTCTGTTTCTACGGCTGTAATTTTGGGAATAACTTCATAACCATCAATGATTTCACCAAAAACAGTATGCTCATTGTCCAAATGTGCAGCCCCAGGATTTTTCGTGTAATAAGCGCGTTGTTCAGCCGAATAGCTTTTCCCATGTTTTCGTTCATATTTATCCAACGTTTCATCTGTAAAGCGCGTGCCTTCAACCATATAAAACATGTACGGATCGCTGCGCTTTTCTGGGTTGCCGCGATATTCACGCGCTGCAGCTACAGCGCCACGCTTGTGTATGTGTGTAGTTGAAAACTCCGCCGGAACGGTATAATAGCCAATCTCTTTACGTAAATCTGTATGTATATAAGTAGCTCCCGCACCGCCTTGCGCCATAAAATCTTTAACCACACGCATAAACACCGTACCGTTAAAATAGCCGCGCTTGGCAAGCATGATAAAGTTGGCCCGATGCAACGGTGTGTCTTTAAACAATTTTATGGTTATGGTGCCCTTAGAAGTATGCAGTTTTACAATTGTTTCAGTATTCTTAGCGCCATAATGCGTTAATTTCTCAACAACATTTTGATCTGTGATCAAATTGGTATCAACAGATGCTTCTTGCTTGGGGATTTTATTTTCTGTCTTTTGTATGCTTTGTTGGGTCTGTGGCTTACTTTCTTTTGGTACATCTTCTGAACAACTCAGAGCTACAACACAGCAGCATAGTGCCAACAACGATTTTAATTTTGAATAGCTAATCATGATGCAAACCTGCTAAAAAATTATGTTTTACAATGAAAAATAGGATTTTACATTTTTACTATAATTAATATTATGTTAAATATAGTTTTAATAAAACAAGGGGCAAAAGCACCCCTTGTTTGATATGATATTATTCAGCAGCCGTTATTGCATCTAAGGCCTCTTTCATCTCCATCGTCTTTTCACGATTCTTTAACTGGCGGTAAACTTCCCAAAGAGCTTTTATTGTTTCCACATCTTTGGGATTGATTTCATAGGCCTTTTCAAAATATGGTAAGCTGCTTCTAAAGAAATCATCCTTAATTTTTGCTAGCGCATCATATTTTTTGAGTTCTGCCTTAGACATACCCAATTGGTTCATCTCATCAAGCGTTGCCTTACCTTGGTCATACCAAACCACACCACTCATAAAATAAGCATCAAAATTGTCGCTTTTCAGCGCAATTGCCTTGTCATAAGCACTTAGAGCCTTATCGTTATCTTTTACGTTTGTTTGATAGATAAAGCCCATTACGTAGTGGTAAATTGGGTTTGTTGAGTCTTGCTCAATCGCTAACTGTAGAATATCCAATGCTTTTGTAAAATCTTTAGCATCAATATAACCCTGTAATTCTAGATTGATTAATGACACATCACTTGGATAATCTGCTCTAGCTTTAAGCAGATATGTTTTAAAACTCGCTGAGTCGCCTGATTCTATAAAAGAAGAAAGCAAACTTTTATAAACGTTCGGACGCTCTGTTGGGCCTACTACTGGATTAGAGGCCATACCAAGTTCTACTTGTCTGTCCATTTGTGATTTGTTTGCAAAGCGCACCGGTTGTTCATTGGCCACGCTCACAGCAGTAAACGTAAAACCATTGTAACCCATTTCTAAAACATCTTCTAAAATTGGAATCGCCTTATCATACGCCTTACCGGCATTATAGCTCAAACCTGCATAATAGTAAGTTATGGTATCAATCACTTTATTTTCTCCCAACAATTCATTGGCCTGCAAGTCATAAGCGCTCATGAAGTATTCTGCAGCTTTTACAAAATCCTGCGCATCATTGGCGTTATAAGCCAAGTTCTTAATTGCATTTGCCACATAAGGAATTTGCTGAATAGCATCCTGGGTGTAGCGTTCTTTACCTATTTTTTGCTCGAAACTAATGAGCTTTAAAAAACTTTCAGCCGCAACTTCACCGCCATTTGGTGCAAGTGCGCGAAGGTTTTCATCTTCACTTGAGGCCAAACGGAAGTTAATAACACCTTGATAGAACAAGAATTTACTCATTTGCTTAGGATCTACACCGGCCTCATTTTTCGCAGCTATCGCTTCGGCTGCTTGATCGATGTATTTTTTAGCTTCAGTAATATCATTTCGGTTATCTAAAGCTATTATGGCTGTTGAGATTAATTGCTTTTCTTGAGCAACTGTTGTAAACGAAACGGCTATTAGAATAGCCAAAACAAACTTCTTCATACGTATTAAAATATTTAGTGCAAAAGTAATGTTTCAAAATATGTGCCGAAGGTGATCAGTTGATTATTCAGACGCCTCTGCTTGGTTTGTACTTTCTCCTGTAACTTCAGCATCTGTTGTATCTTCTATAACCTCTTCTTCTGCTGCAGGAACTTTTGTTACGCTTGCAATAGCATCACTACCTTTAATATTTATGAGTTTTACGCCTTGCGTTGCACGGCCTACTACACGCAAATCGTTTACACCCATTCTAATCATCACACCACTGCGGTTTATAATAATTAAATCGTCTGTATCCGTTACGCTTTTTATAGCCACTAAATAGCCAGTTTTATCAGTGATGTTAATGGTTTTTACGCCTTTACCACCCCGGTTGGTCACTCGGTAATCATCTAGCGATGAACGCTTTCCGAAGCCCTTTTCTGAGACTACGAGTACATCTTCTTGATCGCCTTCAACGCAAATCATACCCACAACTTCATCATTTTCATCAGCCATATTTATACCACGCACCCCAGAGGCGCCACGCCCCATGGGGCGCACTTTCTGTTCTGGGAATCTTATGGCTTTTCCAGATTTTATAGCAAGCATGATGTCATGATTACCGTTGGTTAATCGTGCTTCTAAAAGGGTGTCACCTTCGCGCACATTTACTGCGATAATTCCGTTAGCACGCGGTCTGCTATACGCTTCTAAGGTGGTCTTTTTAATTATACCCTTTTTGGTTGCAAGTACGATGTAATGATTATTAATATAATCTTCATCTTTTAGGTTGAGCACATTAATAAAGGCCAAAACCTTATCGTCTTGCTCAATATTTATCAAGTTTTGTATTGGTCTTCCTTTAGAAATGCGTGAGCCTTCTGGAATTTCATATACGCGAAGCCAGAAGCATCTACCCTGTTCTGTGAAAAATAAAATATAGTTATGGTTGGTAGCCACAAAGATCTGTTCAATAAAATCTTCGTCTCTGGTAGAGGCAGCCTTTGAACCTACACCTCCCCTATTCTGCTTTCTGTATTCTGATAATGAGGTGCGTTTAATATATCCGTGATGTGAAATAGTAATAACCACTTCTTCATCAGCAATCATATCTTCAATGCTTACATCGCCACCGGCATATTCTATTTCAGTTCTGCGCTCGTCACCATATTTGTCTCTAATCTCTTCTAGCTCTTCCTTAATAATCTTCATCCGCAACTCATAGTTCTCAAGAATCTCTTTTAAGTAGGCTATGGTTTGCATGAGCGCCTCATACTCTTCTTTAATTTTATCACGCTCTAGTCCGGTTAGCTTCTGTAAACGCAAATCCAAAATAGCCTTTGCCTGAATCTCACTCAAGTTAAAGCTGGACATCAAGCCGTTTTTAGCTTCTTCGGGCGTTGCACTGCCTCTAATCAGACTAATAACTTCATCTAAGTGATCAATAGCAATTAATAAACCTTCTAAGATGTGGGCGCGCTTTTCTGCTTGCGCCAGTTCATATTTGGTTCTTCGCACCACAACATCATGTCTGTGGTCTACGAAATGGCGCACCAAATCTTTAAGATTTAAAAGCTCTGGCCTACCATTAACTAAGGCGATATTGTTTACACTAAACGATGTTTGAAGTGCTGTGTACTTATATAATTTATTGAGAACGACATTGGGCACCGCATCGCGCTTCAACACATAAACTACGCGCATGCCTTTACGATCACTTTCATCACGTATATCGGCAATGCCTTCTAGTTTCTTTTCATTTACCAAGTCAGCCGTTTTTTTGATCATTTCGGCCTTATTCACCTGGTAGGGAATCTCGGTAACAATGATACATTCTCTGCCTTTCACTTCTTCAATGACTGCCTTGGCCCGCATGACTATACGCCCACGTCCGGTATGAAAAGCATCTTTTACACCTTCATAACCGTAGATTATACCACCCGTTGGAAAATCAGGAGCTTTGATATGCGCCATAAGACCATCAACATCAATATCATTGTTATCAATGTAGGCGTTTATAGCGTTTATAGATTCAGTAAGGTTGTGAGGTGGCATATTGGTAGCCATACCTACGGCAATACCAGATGCACCGTTCACCAACAAGTTAGGAATACGTGTTGGTAAAACAACGGGTTCTTCTAAGCTATCGTCAAAATTGAGTTGATGATCTACCGTATCTTTTTCTATATCGGTGAGCATTTCTTCTGCAATCTTGCGCAACCTCACCTCTGTATAACGCATAGCCGCAGGGCTATCACCATCAACTGAGCCAAAGTTTCCTTGACCGTCTACCAGCATGTAACGCAAACTCCATTCTTGCGCCATCCGCACCATTGTATCATAAACGGAGCTATCACCGTGTGGGTGAAACTTACCGAGAACCTCACCCACAATACGTGCAGATTTCTTGTATGGGCGATTAGACATCACCCCCAACTCACTCATACCATATAATACACGTCTGTGTACAGGCTTTAAACCATCTCTAACATCTGGTAATGCACGAGAAACAATAACCGACATCGAATAATCGATGTAGGATGATTTCATCTCTTCTTCTATGTTTACAGGAATAATACGTTCTCCTTCAGCCATATTGTCAGTCTTTAAAATATACTAGTGTGCAGATTTTGCATTGGAGCCAAAAATAACGGTTAAGATGTGTTGTGCAGTAGATAGAACAACAGACATAGCGTAACTTTTACACAAAATTCTGTGGATAAAAAGGATGACATAAAAGATTTTGTCAGTTGGTATGAAACGATAACTTTGATTGCAAACCAAAGTGGCACGTTTTTCGTTCTCTTTGGGAGTCACATAGAACAAATAGAAAGAACTAGCATGGATGAAAATTTCTCACCTCGGGTTCGTGAGGTTATAGGATACAGCAAAGAAGAGGCAATGCGCTTGGGTCATGATTATATTGGTACTGAGCATCTTATGCTGGGGATGATTCGCGAAGGCGAAGGCAGCGCCATTCAAATACTAGAAGGTTTAGGTGTAAACGTGAAGCAGATTCGAAATAAAATTGAAGCCATCAGCTCACCTAATGATGGCAGACAGATTTCTCAGAAAAAGAATTTACCGCTTACGCGCCAGGCCGAAAAAGCGCTAAAAACCACCTTTTTAGAGGCTAAATTGTTTCAGAGCACACTTATCCGCACACCACATTTATTATTGTGCATTTTACGCAATGAAGATGATCCCATTACCCGTTTGTTAAAACAAGAAGGTATTGATTACGAAGGCGTAAAGCATGAGTTTCAGGCACATTATCTAACAGAAGAAGAAAAAGGCACCTCCCCTAAAGCTGATTTACCTTTTGACGATGATGACGAATACGAAAACAAGGGTAACAGCGGAAGCGGCAATTTTGCATCTTCTCAACGCGGTAAAGCTGCAGAATCTGGAAAAAGCAGAACACCCGTTTTAGACAATTTTGGTCGCGATTTAACCAAATTGGCGGAAGAAAATAAGTTAGACCCAGTTGTAGGGCGAGAAAAAGAAATTGAACGCGTTTCTCAAATTTTAAGCAGGCGCAAAAAGAACAACCCACTTTTAATTGGTGAGCCAGGCGTTGGTAAAAGTGCTATTGCCGAAGGTTTGGCGCTACGGATCATTAAAAAGAAAGTAAGTCGTGTGCTCTTTAACAAGCGCGTGGTAACTTTAGACCTAGCAAGTTTAGTTGCGGGCACAAAATATCGCGGACAGTTTGAAGAGCGGATGAAAGCGCTCATGAATGAATTGGAGAAGAATGACGACATTATTCTCTTTATAGATGAACTACATACCATCGTTGGTGCTGGTGGTGCTACTGGCAGTTTAGATGCCAGCAACATGTTTAAACCCGCACTGGCGCGTGGCGAAATCCAATGTATTGGCGCCACCACGTTAGATGAATACAGACAGTTTATTGAGAAGGATGGGGCGTTGGAAAGACGCTTTCAAAAGGTGATGGTTGAACCTACTACAGCTGATGAAACCATCCAAATCTTGAACAATATAAAAGATCGTTATGAAGACCACCACAACGTAGTTTACACAGATGATGCCATAAAGGCTTGTGTAAGTTTAACGCAGCGGTATGTTAGCGACAGACACTTACCAGACAAAGCAATAGATGCTTTAGATGAAGCAGGAAGTAGAGTTCACATTACCAGTATAAAGGTACCCCAAGAAATAATTGACTTAGAAACCCAATTAGAAGAGGTTCGTCTTGAGAAAATAAATGTGGTAAAAAAGCAGCGCTATGAAGAAGCTGCTAAACTTCGTGATGACGAAAAGACTATTGAAGAACGATTGGCTACCGCGCAAAAACGCTGGGAAGAGGACGTTAAACTTAACCGTGAAACGGTAACAGAAGAAAACGTAGCTGAAGTTATTGCTATGATGACGGGTATACCAGTGCAGCGTGTAGCGCAGCAAGAAAGTGACCGTCTAAGCAAAATGGCTGATGAATTGCAAACACGCGTCATCGGTCAAAACGAGGCTGTGAAGAAAGTAGTTAAGGCTATTCAACGCAACCGCGCTGGTTTAAAAGACCCTAATAAACCCATTGGCTCTTTTATTTTCTTAGGGCCAACAGGTGTTGGTAAAACACAGCTTGCTAAAGAATTAGCCAAAACACTTTTTGATAGTGAAGACGCGCTCATCAGAATTGACATGAGTGAGTACATGGAGAAATTCTCTATTTCCCGTTTGGTAGGTGCGCCTCCGGGCTATGTAGGGTATGAAGAAGGCGGCCAGCTTACTGAAAAAGTAAGGCGCAAACCCTATGCTGTAGTATTGCTAGATGAAATTGAAAAGGCACATCCTGATGTTTTTAACATCTTGTTGCAGGCCTTGGATGATGGCATTATGACGGATAGTTTGGGCCGTAGGGTAGATTTTAAGAATACCATCATCATCATGACCTCTAATATCGGCTCGCGCCAGCTTAAAGACTTTGGTACCGGAGTTGGTTTTGGTACAAAAACACGTGCCGAAAACACCAATGAAATTGCAAAAGGCGTTATTGAAAACGCACTTAAAAAAGCTTTTGCGCCCGAGTTTTTAAACCGCATTGATGATGTAGTGCTCTTTAATGCTTTAGAAAAAGAGGATATAAATAAGATTATCGATCTTGAATTGGCTAAACTCTATAAGCGCATTACAGAACTTGGTTATACAATGCAGCTAAGCGATGAAGCTAAAGATTACTTGGCAGACAAGGGTTTTGACCAGCAATTTGGCGCTCGTCCTTTAGCACGTGCAATACAGCGCTATGTTGAAGATCCGCTTGCCGAAGAAATCATTAATAGTAAGGTTAATGAAGGTGATATCATCAAAATAAATCTCAACAAAGAAAAAGAAGAACTTACCATTGAGATTGTTCCCGGTGCAGTAGAAACGGGCTCTGCCGAGAAAGCCTAATATTCTTTACACGATAACAGACCCCTTTTGCATGTCATGTAAAAGGGGTTTTTTGTTTATTTGAAAAACAGACTACATCAAGCACATTTTGAATGCCGAGAAAAGCTACCAAAAAGAAAAAGTCTAAAGGCATAAACCTAATGCCCTTTATTCTAGTCTTTGGTGGTTTAGCTACAATTTTGTCAATCTATATCGCGATAAAAGCGGCCCAAAGCGAAGAAAGGCTATTTTCATTAGCTATGCTTGCGTTGTTCGCAGGCCTGCTCTTTGAGAGTTTTATCATTTCTTCAAATTGGAAAGTTATCATCGCCACCTTCATAGGCGCCTATATTTTTAGCTTGTTTGCTTTTTTACCGGGTAGAAATGAAGTTTCGTACATATTTGAAAAACATCTAACCATTTGGCCATATTTCTTAATTGGCGCATACGCCTTTATAACTACCATACTTCACGAGGAAAAAATAATCCCCAAGCTAACTGAAGGGATATCGCTATTACTTTCTATTTCATTCATTTACTGGGTCTTAGATTATGGCACCAGCCTATTTGAAAACCGTTTCATAGCTACATTGGTGGGTATTGGTTTTATGCTCTCGCTCTACGCCATATTTCATGGGTTGAGTTATATCCCCTTAACAAGGACTAGTCGGCTGGTATTAAGTATCTGGAGCACGCTAATCACTTTTGCTTTTGCCATTGATCATGCTTTTCGTGTGTTAAAAAATCCGGAAATAGAGAAAACACCTTTTTTCTCTGAAGGCATTTATATTAGCATTCAGTACTTTTTATTGGGGGTTTCTGCTGTATATATCATTCAAAATTATCTCATGCTCGCAATTTTTATCCCCAGTAAAAATGGGCAGTATTTCAAGGATCTAAAAGACGGTTTAAACCAACATATTAAGCGCTTTTCACAAGCACAAATAAAAATCTCTCATGCACTACTCTGTATCGGCTATGCGCTTATCATTTATGGCACAAATCACCACTTTAAGCTGCTACCACGGCACACCATGATTTGGTTTGTTGTTATAAGTTTTCCGTTGATTTTTAATGGTTTGTCTAGCGTTATACAGAGGTTATTTAGACCTAAGCAAAGTGGCCTGTAAAAACTAAATGGGATTAGCGCCCAGCAGGGCTCTGGTTTTACAGTACAACTCAAATAGAGCTTGCTTTTATTTGTAGGTTTATCGTATTATGATTTTGTGGGATAAGACGAGAATTGAAGAAGTTGATTTTGCGATACGGTTTATGTTCCTTTCAGGTATTTACTGATACATTTGCACCCTCAAAATTTGAAATATGATTAGCAAAGCTATACGCCTCGGATTAACGGCCATTTTAATAGGTTGGGGCATTTATCAATTTGTACTTGGCAATATCGGCAATGGTATATTCTTAATCTTGCTATCGGGTATTCCTCTTCTCTCGTATTTCAGAAATGAACGTATTCTATTGGCCTTATGGCACATGCGCAGCAACAAATTGGATAAAGCCGAAAAGTCTCTTCTCGGCATTCGCAATCCAGAACAATCTTTAATAAAGAGCCAGCTAGCCTATTATTACCTCCTTACCGGCATGATTGAGAGCCAGCGCGGTGTGGGTAAAGCTGAAACCATCCTCAAAAAAGCCCTAAATACGGGCTTACGCCTTAAGCAAGATCAGGCGCTCGCTAAGTTGAGCCTTGCAGGCATCGCCATCAGTAAAGGCCGCAAAAAAGAGGCTACTGTTTTGTTGGCGGATGTAAAGCGCCTAGATGAAAAAGGGGTTCTTGACGAACAGGTAAAGTTTATCAAGCAACAAATGAAAAAGGTTGGCGGCCCGCAGCAAATGCGCAGAAAGTTCTAAACCATAGTGCGCTGACCACTAGTCTTTACTTTTTTAGTCTCATTTGTGCCTAGTACGCCCAGAAAATAGGGATACGCATGTGTTCCTCTTCGTAGTACGGTGTTTGACGATAAATCCAATAGAGCTGCGCAAAATGGTTGGCTGCAAATTCGGCCTCTTCTGCCCTCTTCTTTTCAAATGCCGCTTTTATCTCAGGGTGTTCGTCCAAAAATGCAATGGCTTTTTCTTCAAAAATGTAGCTGCTAAACCATTCTTTTTGTTGCAGATAGGTATCAAAAAAATTCCAACGGAAAAAGCTCCCCGGTGTTGTAGGCTCAAAGACTTCTAAGGTATATGGGTTTACATCAATACGGTAATCTCCGGGATAAAATGTTTCGTTAATCCATGCCTCGCGAAGCACGAAGTCTTGATGCACAAAATGGCCTTCAAAAGGTTGCTTAGCGTAGTTGATAGATTCTACATAGTATGCTTTTACAGGCTGCTGCAGGGTAAGCGTATCCTCTAAAATTGAAATCGGCACTTTATTGGCCTTTAAGCGCGCCACTACTTTAGCTTGGCCCGCATGCATATAAAAAGCAGAAGGAATTTGAATACGATTAACAGGCTTGTAGTGTGAATAAAAGGTAGTTTTATAGAAAATAGGTTTTGCTCTATCATAACGGTACGATGGCTGGCCTGTTAAAGTGCTGGTGTAAAACTCTGCTTGATAGCCTTCGAAATCTATGGTATCTACAACAGTAGAGTCTATTTCCCACTGGCTTACATAAGCGTTGATTGCAGTTGGCTTAAATGTTTTGTAACGTTTACGAACCTGTAAAATCTCAGAAGACATGGCTTGTGTTACATTAAGGGTCTGTTGTAACGTAATCATTGTTGCCTCTACCCTTTCTTGATACGTTTTAAACATGTGCGCCTCGGCCGTAAAATTGAGCGTGTTAAATAAACCTGCATACCCACCAGAATAAATTGAAGTCACCTCAAAAGCTGCAAATCCGCTTTCTGGTGTAGTACCCCAGACATTCACATAATATTGCGTAGGCACTTCTTTATTGGTTTCATCTTTTACCTTTTTGAACCATTTTCGGCCTACTTCTTCTAAGGCCAGTGGCCATTTTTCCCAATTATATGGGATCAACGTCATGGTATATTGGTAATCGGCTCCATTGGTGCTGTGCGTATCTATAAAAACATCAGGTTCTAATTTTTGAAAAATCTCCGTAAATGATAATGCATTCTTAGAGTCGCATTTTATAAAATCACGGTTCAAATCATAATTATTGGCATTACCTCTAAACCCCTGCTCTATGGGCCCATTTTGGTTTGCGCGCGTACAGCAAGAACGATTCATACTGCCACCTAAATTATAAATGGGGATGATGTAAATACTAACCTCTGACAAGTCATTTGACGAATTAATAAGCGTTTCAACCCAATGTAATGAAGCGTCTATACCGCAACTCTCACCAGCATGAATGCCATTTAAAATGAATACAACTGGATTTTTTCGGTTTTCCAACGGTACAGCAGGACTACCCACTTGAATGATCGGCACTTTTTTACCAGCATCTGTTTCTAGAGAATCTGTTGCATAACGCACCCATTTAGACTGGGTCATTAAAACTTCATAGGCCTTTATTAATTCGGTAAATGTGTATGACGAATTGTTGAGATATTTTTTTTCCAACACCTGTGCCTGTGAAAGCGTGCTCAGCAAGCATAAAAAAAGTAGTTTTTTCATAGATATTAAAACATTCATTGCCCTTATAAGGTTAGCACAACGTTAATAAATACTATAATGTATCAACTAAAACGTACCCAATTTATAAAGACAGATATAGAACAAGCGTGGGACTTCTTTTCTTCGCCTAAGAATTTACAAGTGATTACGCCACCATATTTGGGTTTTGAAATTAAAAGCGAATTGCCTGAAAAAATGTATCCAGGCTTGTTTATTAGCTATAAAGTATCGCCACTATTTGGTATAAAGCTTAACTGGACTACAGAAATAACGCATGTACAAGAACCCTATTTTTTTGTGGATGAGCAACGCATAGGGCCCTATCGCATTTGGCACCACGAGCACCATTTTGTACAAAAAGATGGCGGCATAGAGATGACTGATATTGTTAGTTATCAATTGCCATTTGGTTGGTTAGGTAAATTATTTCACCCGATAATTGTAGCCCCAAAACTGAATGAGATCTTCTCATTTAGATTTAAAAAAGTAGAAGAGATATTTAAATGAGCCATATACTCTTTGGCATAGATTACGGTAGTAAACTTAGTGGCAATACGGTGATTGCCGTACTTAATGACAATAAGATCTATTTTTTAGACGTAGACAAAGGCGCAGACGCTGATGAATTTATCTTTCAGGCAGCACAACACTTTAAACCTGAAATTATCTTTTTAGACGCACCACTCTCCTTGCCAGGAAGATATACGGGTAAAGGGCCTGTTGTTGACTATCATTTTAGGCAAGCTGATAGAGAGCTCAATGCCATGAGCCCAATGTTTTTGGGTGGATTAACAGCGCGTGCAATACAACTTAAAGATAGGTTAGAAAGTAGCATTTCTACGAAAGTTTACGAAACTTACCCGAAGGCCATTGCACATAATTATCAGCTAAAAGACTACGGCAATAAAAAGCGTAAATCAAATTTAATAGCCTGCCGAACCAATATCATTGCCAAGCTTAACCCACGCTTGCTTATTGATTGCCAGGAGATAAAAACGTGGCATCATCTTGACGCCTTACTAGCGTTATACGGAGCCATGCGCTTTGTTATGGGGCAAGGCTTAACATATGGTCACGAGGAAGAAGGTTTAATTCATGTATAATTTCCGCAGCCACAACCTCAAATTAGAAAGATTAACTCATGCCGAATAAAAATAAACCCATTTCACACAATCCAATAGACAAAGACAAAATCGCTGAAAATCCAAGCACGCTTGCTTATCCGCATCATGTGGGTAGTAGTGCTTTTGAGCTGGTTGATACAAAACGCAACAAAAGCCTGGATTTATCTGCCATGCAAGATCAAACAGATATGCAGCTGCAGCAGATCAAAACGCAAATGGAATTATTGGCAAAGCAGGCTAGAGAGATACAACAACGCAAAGAGCTTTCAGAACTTATTTATCGTTCTAAAATGAGTTTTAAGCCAGAGATTAATCATGTTTATTATTTATATCAAAATAAAGATGGTATTCCCGTTTTAAGTCTTGTTGGTCCGCAAGAATGGGGAAAGAGCAAAGCCTATCCTGTATTTTTACATGCTGTAAGACTATTGGCAGACCACACTTGGAAAATTGAATCGCATGAATAAATACATTATCATTTTACTCTGCATGGTGCTTACGGCTTGTGGTATGCAACAAAATATGGGCGAAGTAGCGACAAATGAAGCCAGCTACGCGCAGGTAAATCAAGTTATAAGTGCTGAGCAGTACAGCCTAGGTTTAATACAGCTAGAGATGGATGGCAATGTCTATCAAAATAAAGCGCATCGCATAGAGTTACAATTAAACATTGCAGAGCAAACGTATGCCGGTATGGCGGCATGTAATCGCTTTTTTGGCACACTACAGTTAATCGGTGAAGATGCTATAAGATTTAATTATGGCGGCAGCACAGAAATGTTGTGCGATGCGGCTGCGATGCAGTGGCAGGCGCGCATCTTTAATGCGCTTCACGGACACACTTTTTATATCAATCAAAATGCAGATAATGTCGTGCTTAAACAAGTAGACGGCAACATTATTCTCGCTTTCAATACACTAGAACAAATTCAGGAATAATAGATGAATTTTTGTAGCCATTGTGGTTCTGATGCATTAGCGTATAAAATTCCGCCAGGAGATCAGCTGCCGCGTTATATCTGTACGCAATGCGACCGTGTACATTATCAAAACCCAAAGATGGTTACCGGTGCTATACCTGTTTTAGGCGATAAAATTTTGCTTGCCAGGCGCGGAATAGAGCCTAGAAAAGGTTTTTGGAATTTACCATGTGGTTTTTTAGAACTCAATGAAACCTTAGAGGAAGGCGCTGTACGCGAGGTTAAAGAAGAAACTGGCGTTGACATATCATTGTCCTACCTGCATACTGTATATAATTTGCCACATGCTAATCAGGTGTATATCATTTTTCTGGCGCAAGTATTAAATCAAAATTTTACTGTAAACACAGAAAGTACAGAAATTAAACTTTTTGATTTTCAAGACATTCCTTGGGATGAAATAGCATTTTCATCTAACACATTTGCCATAAAGGGCTATTTGTCTGATCTAGAGAATGGCTTTAATGGTGTGCATTTGGGTACATTTAGAAAATCTCTGTTATGAGTCAATTCTCTTATAAAGTAGTATATCCAAAACGTATTGCGGGTAATGCAGCCCCCATGCTGGTGATGTTACACGGCTACGGCAGTGATGAAAATGATCTATTATCTTTTGCAGAGGCACTTAATGAGCGCTTTTTGATTGTGAGTTTACGCGCACCAATACCTATACAATGGGGTGGTTATGCCTGGTACGATATTAACTTTATGGCTTCTGATGGTGCGCGTTTTGGAGACGCAAATCAAGCCTTAGCGGCAGTGCATGATGTTGCAGAATTCATTAAGCAATTGGTGGTAAAGTATAACACAGACCCCAATAATACGGTGCTCATGGGGTTCAGTCAGGGCGCAATTACCAGCTACGCGGTGAGCCTGCACTACCCTAATTTGATACGCTCTGTTGTGGCTATGAGCGGATATATTTTCAGCGATATAATGCCAAAAGAGCATTTACAAAACGAAACCAAGCATCTAGAATATTTTGTTAGCCACGGCACACAAGACGAGGTCATTCCAATAGCGTGGGCCAGACAGGCCGATGCTTGGCTTACTGCGCACGGACTAAAACATGACTACACAGAATATACCATGGGGCATGGTATAAACCCAAATTGTTTTACTGACATGCTCAAATGGCTAGAAGCACGCTACCCTGTGCTTTGAGTTTTATAGCTTTTTTGCCACTGCAAATAGCCAACTACCGAAAGTACGGTGTAAAGAACCATAAGACCCGCGTAAACGTACAAGGTGCGCGAGAAATACAACCATACAGAAAAGCCGTTAAGCACAATCCAGTAAAGCCAAGTGCTCAAAACTTTCTTCGCTTCTAAATATGTAGCTAAAAAGCCAAAAACAGTGCTCAATGCATCTGCATAGGGTTTTTGCGCGTCTGTTTGCGTTGCGAAAAAAGCACCCAATCCTATGCTGCATGCCATGCTCAATAAAATGAATTGTAGGTGCTTGGTAAGGCTAACTTCGTTTATAGGTAAGTCAATTGCAGATTTACGCCAGTTATATAAGCCGTAAAATCCCATCACCACATAAAAAAGATACAGAATAGCTTCTGCGTATAATTTGGCGGATATAAAAAGGAAGATGCTTAATAATGAGCCAACAATACCAAACCACCACGCCATTCTCTTTTGCTTGATGAGCAGCCCGATAAACACCAAGTTACATCCTACCGCCAACCACTCTAAAATTACCATTGTGAGACTGTTAATCGCTTAAAGATTATTGCATAAGCGCTTAGAATTCAAACATAAGATGAAAAGCACGCAGTTGGAAAGATCATGAAAAAAATCTAAAATACTTGTAGAAAACGGTATGGTGATGATTTTAGAGAGAGATGTCTGGAGAATCGGGGTAAGCAATAAAGCAAACCCCGATTCAACCAAACAAACTAATCAACCTATGAAAAAACTACCTATTTTTAAAACTAAGAGCCGCAACAAATGTTGCGGCCCTATGCTAAAAAATATGTTAAAATTATGAGGTACTTGGCTAGCTAACCAGCTCTTGTACAAGGTCTGCTGCTTCTTGAAGCATTATTGCAGAGTGCACTTTCAATCCACTTTCATCAATCATGCGCTTCGCCTCTTCTGCGTTAGTACCTTGTAAGCGCACGATAATAGGAATCCCTATTTCACCGATGTTGGTGTAGGCGTCAATTATGCCTTGCGCTACGCGATCGCAACGTACAATACCACCAAAAATATTCACCAAAATGGCTTTCACATTTGCGTCCTTAAGGATAATACGAAAAGCCTTTTCCACACGCGCGGCATCAGCGGTACCGCCAACATCTAAGAAGTTTGCTGGATTTCCGCCTGCCATCTTAATAATATCCATTGTGCTCATTGCAAGACCTGCACCGTTTACCATACAACCAACGTTGCCATCTAACTTAACAAAGTTCAAACCAACCTCGCCAGCTTCCACTTCTGTTGGATCTTCTTCTCTCAAATCGCGCATGGCCGCAATATCTGCATGACGGAATAGACTATTATTATCTATCGAAACCTTGGCATCAACTGCTAAGATTTTATCATCACTTGTTTTTAGTACTGGATTAATCTCAAATAACGATGCATCCGTACCTTCATAAGCTGCATATAAACTTGTTACAAACTTCACCATCTCTTTAAAGGCGGTTCCGCTTAGCCCAAGGTTAAAAGCAATTTTTCTTGCTTGGAAAGGCTGTAACCCTAATAAAGGATCAATTTCTTCTGAAAAGATTAAATGTGGTGTTTCTTCAGCAACGGCTTCAATGTCCATACCACCTTCAGTAGAATAAACAATCATGTTGCAACCCTTTTGGCGATTCAAAAGAACACTCATATAAATCTCGCTCGTTGGGTTTTCTCCAGGATAGTATACGTCTTCTGCAATTAACACCTGGTGAACGGTTTTACCATCCTTACTGGTTTGAGGTGTTACCAGCTGCATACCAATAATTTCCTGCGCCTTTTGTTTTACTTCGTCAAGGTTTTTAGCAAGCTTAACACCTCCACCTTTACCGCGTCCGCCAGCGTGTATTTGGGCTTTTACAACCCACCAGCCTGTACCGGTTTCTTGCTGTAATTTAGTAGCTGCTTGTACAGCTTCATCTGGGGTTTGTGCAACAATACCGCGTTGAACGCGTACGCCATAACCAGCTAATATTTCTTTGCCTTGATATTCGTGAAGATTCATGCTCGTCTAATTTGGCCGCAAAAATAGGCCATGCATTTAAACAGGGAAATAAAATATGCACTGATTATGCAATCACCTTCATTTTTGTTTTAGCTAGAACCTTTGATTTTAAAACGGTAGTATAAAACAAGCCCCATGCATGATTTATATTTACAGCCTATTTACATTAAAAGAATAGCTTTTTTAAGCTTTTAAGAAGTACCAATGCACATGATTAAAGCAGAAAATATTCATAAAAAGTATGGACAAGTAGAGGTGCTTAAAGGTGTAGATTTGTCCGTTAAAGCAGGTGAAATAGTTTCAATTATGGGTGCCTCAGGTGCTGGTAAGAGCACTTTGTTACAAATTATCGGCACCCTAGAAAGACCAGACCAAGGCCATATTACCATTGGCGGAACAGGGCTTACCCAATTAGGAGATCATGCCCTTTCGGCTTTTAGAAATAAAAATATTGGTTTTGTTTTTCAATTTCATCATTTGCTACCTGAGTTTACTGCATTAGAAAATGTATTTCTTCCCGCATTAATAGCAGGTACAGAAAAAAAGCTTGCAAAAGAGAAAGCAATTGAACTATTGGCATTTTTAAATTTAGCGCACCGGCAAGAACATAAACCTGGCGCGCTTAGTGGTGGTGAGCAACAACGCGTGGCCATAGCACGTGCACTGATTAATCAGCCTGATGTTATTTTAGCTGATGAACCCACCGGAAATTTAGACAGCCAAAACTCCTCAGAAATTCACAAGCTTATTTTAAACCTACGCGATACCTATCAACAAACATTTCTAATTGTTACCCACAATAAAGAGTTGGCAGAACTTGCAGACCGCAGTGTTTTGATGAAAGATGGGTTGATTATTTCTGCTTAACAGAAGTATGCGTGTTTAAAGGGCCGTATTTCTAGGATGCTTTATCTACAAACCACATATCTACCGCACCTTTTCCTTTAACGTTTATTTTTCCGCGGTAGGTAAAAACAAAGTCTTTATCATCTTTGAGCAGCTCTTGTGTTGCGCCACTAATATTTACCATACCCTTCACGCCAGAAGCTTCTACCCGACTGGCTGTATTTACCGTATCGCCCCATAAGTCGTATTGAAATTTTTTTACACCAACAACACCAGCCACAACGGGCCCCGTATGAATACCTATGCGCATATCAAATGCCAATTCGCCATTGGCTTCTTTTTGCTGTTTGCGTGCAGAAATAAAGGCTTGCATATCTATTGCAGCTAACACGCATTTTTTGGCAGCATCAGGCGCAGGTACCGGAAGACCACCTGCCGCCATATAAGCATCACCAATGGTTTTAATTTTTTCAATCCCGTATTTATCAATGATGTGGTCAAAATACTCAAAACAAGTATTTACTTCTTGCACCAAATCAGGAGCCGAAAGTTTTTCTGCTTTTTGAGTGAAGTTTTCAAAATCAGTAAAAAGGATGGTAATCCGTTCAAATGCACGAGCTTCAGTCTTTCCCTTCGTCTTTAACTCTTCCGCCACTTCGGAAGGTAAAATATTTAGCAGCAAAGACTCTGATCGGTCTTTTTCTTGATTAATAATGTTGTTACTCCTTTTTACAAAGCGCCAGCGGTTATAAAAACTTCCGGCCATGATTAAAAACAAAAATCCTGCTGCCGCAATCGCATTTCTGGTGTATTCTTCTTTGCGTAGCTCTTCTTGATGTTGCGCCTCTACAATTCGCTTCTCTTCTACCCTAACCAAACTGTCTTTTGCAACTTGGCGCTCAAACTCCATTTGTTGTAGACTTTTAGAAACTTCTATTCCTTGGATGCTATCATTGATTCTGGTTAATTGCAAGTGGTAATCCAACGCAGCTTCTGAATCGCCTTTTGCTTTGTGTGCATAAAATAAACATGTACATGATTCTTTCTCTAGTGGTAGAGAACCCATTTGGTTAGACAGGCTTAAAGCTTCTTCACAATTTTTTATAGCAGAAGCGTAATTTTTTTGTTCAACCTCTAATAACCCCAAACTTGTTAATGCACTAGCAATACCGCTCTTATCCCCAATTTCACTGCTGAGCACGCTACTTTGTTGCAAATATTTTTTTGCATTCTTAAAATCTCTCTGTTCTTTATAGAGCAAGCCCATGCTATTGAGCAATGCAGCACGATTTTTTGAGTCGTCATACTTTTGATAAATGGCCAACGCGCGCTCAAAGTATCGCAACGCATCATCATACTTTTTCTCTACATGAAACAACAAACCAATATTTACAAATGCATTGGCCGTGTTTATGGTATCACCAAGATTTTGCCGAATCAATAAACTTTTCTCGTAATAAATGAGGGCTTGGTCATTTTCATTTTGATCTTGGTAGATGTTACCTATGTTATTTAAAATGTTGGGTAATGTACTGCTATCACCAAGTTCTAGTCGCAATGCATAACTTTCTTTGAAGTATCTCAATGCTTTTATGCCGTTACCTTGACTGCGGTAAATGATGCCGATATTATTTAAACACCTGGCTGCGTTGCCCTTATTATTAAGTTCTGTAAATAGCTCAAGTCCCTTTTTAAAGTGAATTAGTGCATTTGCGTGTTGACCTTTTACCCAATAATAAGCACCCATAGCATTGTATGCCAGCGCCTTTCCATGTTTAAAATTTTTCTTTTCTGCGAGATCTAGTTCCATTTGCATGTACTTAAACGCAGTTTCTGGCTGGCTGAATAGAAAGCCATCCCAAGCATAATTATTAAGGGCGGTTATGCGTAGGCTATCAGTATTGGTAGTATCTCGCCAAATAGACCATAAAGAGTCTAGATTTACTTGTGCATTACTTTTTACTGCAATTACAACCAGCAGTAAAACCAATTTAACTTGCCTTTTCATATTCAATATTCATCAATGCTATACACCATTATTTTACCATGTATCATAAATACACAGGTAAACCCTCAATATCCTTCAATAAAAGTGCGGTCTAGAGTATAATTCGTTAAAAATATAAATTAATGCACTCGCACATTAATAGTTATAAATTTATTTTTTGTCAGATATTAAATCTTCTTTTAGTTAAGTGTTGTCGCTCATTCACATTAATCAACCTTAAATCAAGCAGGCCTTAGTGCTGAAGCTGGCATCAGCAACATTAATCATCACAGGTTTTTTTAGGAAATACAAATGAAGAGCCCGTCAATTTTGAAGACATAGATTATATGTCTTTTGCAAATGATACATCACCAAAAAAATAAGGATTATTAGATTTCTATGCTCTGCCATTGCTTTTGACTAAATGATATTAGCAGTTTGGTTATTTATGCATCATGAAAATTGAGGAGCTAAAAGCTTTTTTAGACGACAAGTACCAGCAATATGCGCAGCTGTCTTTTCTAGAAAGTGACCCCATTCAAATTCCCCACAGATTCACAAGCATGCCAGACATTGAGATTGCCGGCTTTTTTGCCGCGGTCTTTGCCTGGGGGCAACGTACTACGATAATTAACAAGTGTAACGACTTGTTAAACCGCATGGATCATGCGCCTTATGACTTTATCATGTCTGCTAATAATCATGAAAAGAAAATTCTAGAAACATTTGTGCATCGCACATTTAATGGCAGCGATATTGGTTTTTTAGTGGATGGATTAAAAGCAGCATATAAAAACCACGGCACGCTAGAAACGCTCTTTATTCCAGATGAAGGTATGCCCGATATAAAAAAAGGCATTGCTGCATTTAGAAATCACTTTGCGCAAATAGGCGCACCCAACAGAACACTAAGGCATTTGCCAGATCCTTTTCAAGGCAGCGCAGCAAAACGCATAAATATGTACTTGCGGTGGATGGTAAGACATGATGCCGTTGATTTTGGTCTTTGGAAGCGCATCACCCCAAATCAGCTTTTCTGCCCTTTAGATGTACACAGCGGCCGTGTAGCACGTGCACTTAAGCTTTTATCGCGAAGTCAAAACGATTGGCAAGCTGTAGAAGAGCTCGCCATTGCCCTAAGAAAAATGGACCCAAAAGACCCTGTTAAATATGATTTTGCACTTTTTGGCTTGGGTGTTTTTGAGGGGTTTCATTGAGCTACTGATCACGCTCTAGGGCCAGCAGCGCGTCATTTTGCCAAATTGTTTGTTGGTGCAACTGGTTGAGTAGCGTTATCATCGCCTGTGCAACCGTTTTGGCGGGTATTGCTTTGTGCCGTTTTGGAATAATAAACTGCAATTGCTGCATCAATACCATGACAATCTTCTCTGCAAAGCGCATTTCTTTCCGCTTACCAACCAGCAATGACGGCCTTACAATGACCAGATGATGTAGGTTTATTGCTTGCATGGCTAGCTCCATCTCGCCTTTTAATGAAGGATAGAAAAAAGCACTTTTGGCATTAGCCCCCATTGAAGATACCACAGCCACCTGTTTTACGCCCATCTTTTTTGCCAAGGTTCCAGCAGTTACCGGTATATCCAAGTCAATAGCCCTGTAATCGGCTTTATTGGGTGTTTTTGCGCGGGTTGTGCCAATTGCAATAAATACGTCATCTACATCTGCAAAAAGCGCTGCATGATCATCTAATTGCTGCATATCAATAACATGGTGCACTAATTTAGCGTGCTTAACAGACAATGCAGCGCGACCCACAGACTTCACCATTTGGTAGCGTTCATCCTTACACAGCAGCTCTATTAAATATCCACCAACAAGACCGCTACCACCCAATACAAGTGCAGTTTTCATACTTCCGGAATCATGATGACTTCTACTTTCCATTGTTTGTCTAGTCTATAAGTGCGCTGCGCCAATAGTTCGAGGATGACACCTGCAACTAAAAAACTCGCAGAAAAAATAAATTCACCTTTTGTAAAAAGTGTTGCAGACTTTGTAATCACGCCATTAACCAAAAAAATACCGCCAAAAAATACACTGCCATAAACTAAAGAGCGGCCTGCCCCTTTGGTAAAACCATCATAGGTGCGGATGTATGCCAACTCATCAAAAGTGGCTTCTAATGGGCCTACCTGCAATCCGCTGGGTGTAATGCTAAGTACCTCGCCCTTTGCTGTTTCACCACTTTGCGTTTTTATTTTTATGCTGTTTCCTAAAACGATCTTTTGTGTTTTTGCCGTGCCATATTTCTTGAGATACAACATGGGTTGCGCCATACTAGGCAGGGCAAAGCTGAGGAAAACAAAGACGAGCAGCCACCTATTTAGAATCATCTTCTTTGGGTTTATAATGATATGTAATGGTTATTTCTTGCTTTTCTTTTGGTTGATCAGATAAAGCTTCATCTTCCCAAAAAGCATCTTCATGGGCTTCATCTTCCTCCTCCTCCCATTGCGGTTCGCGTTCGCGCACTTCTTCTATAGGTTCTATTTTTCTAAACCAAAGTGCCAAGAAAAAACCTGTTAAAGCGCCACCAAGATGCCCTTCCCAACTAATGCGTTGCTCTAACGGAAATATGCCCCAAAATAAACTGCCATATAAAAACACAACCAAAAGAGATATAGCTAACAGGTAGCGATTAACGCGAATAACGCCACTCAGAAATAAAAATGTGGCTAGGGCGTATATCATGCCACTTGCACCCAAATGAAAAGCAGGCCTACCAATGAGCCACGCAAAAACGCCCGGCCAGAGATACGCAGCACCAAATACTTTTAAAAATAAATGGGGAAATATATAGCGTACAGCTACAAGGAGCACAAATAAAGACCCAGTATTGGCAACAATATGATCTAAATCTGAATGTAGCAGCGGAAAAAATGCAATGCCCAAAAGTCCGTTTGTAGTTCTAGGCTCAACGGCCAGTCGCCAAAAGTTAAGATCAAATAGATAATTTAACCCAAACAACACCCAAATCACCCCAACAAACAGTGCAGGCAATACTAAAAAACGGTATTTACCCGCATTATTATCTGCGTTAATCATTGCTGAAAAATACAAAACTAAGATAGAGCCCTGCCTTTTGCAGTTACAATTAAATGCCAAATTCTACATTTGTTGCATGCGTTTACTCCTCCTTATTTTCAGTCCTTTATTTCTTGCAGCGCAATATCAATGTGAGTTTGCCGTAGCAAAATACAATGGCGGTGGCGATTGGTATGCAAATCCGACCTCGCTCACCAACCTCATTAGCTTTTGCAATACGCAGTTAAATACCCGTATTGCACCCAAATACCAAACTGTAGAATTGGGTTCTGAAGCGCTCTTTGATTATCCCTTTGTTCACCTTACTGGGCACGGCAACATTGTTTTAGATGATTCCGAAATGGCAAATCTTCGCCTGTATCTCATGGCAGGTGGCTTTTTACATGTTGATGACAATTACGGCATGGATCCTTACATCAGACCGCTTTTAAATGCACTTTTTGAAGATACCGAACTGGTAGAGCTAGGCCAAAACCACCCAATATTTAACCAACCCTACCCTTTTGAAAACGGCCTACCAAAAATTCACGAGCACGATGCTGAAAGACCACAAGCCCTCGCCTTGTATTATCAGGGCCGCATGGTTGTTTTGTACACCTTTGAATGCGATTTGGGCGATGGCTGGGAAGATGCTAAAGTGCACAATGACAGCGAAGAAACTCGGCTTAAAGCGCTGCGCATGGGGGCCAACATCATTCACTTTGTGCTAACAGGACAATAAGCATGTTTAAAACCACCATTTACGTTAAAAGCGTTCTTCAATTAATTGCTCTTGCAGGCGCAGCATGGCTACTTTACACGGTTAGAGGCTTACTCGTTTATATCATCATTGCGGCATTATTGGCGCTAATTACCAAGCCCTTAACTAATTTTATTTGCCGGCTACGCGGGAAACGATTTTACGTTCCAAGAGGTTTATCTGCTATCATTACCGTTGCTCTCGTGGTGTTTTTATTCGGCTTGGTTACGCGATTGCTCATACCAGCCCTACTGAATGAATTTACTTTTTTAAAGGGCATTGACTTTAGTACCGCTTATGAAACTTTAGGCAATGAGATCAGCGTTATACGTAATGGTTTGGCTAATTATGATTTACAATTGGCCAATATTGAAGAAAACGTTCGTGAGGCCATTGTAGGTTTGCTTAGTTTCAAGAACGTAGAATCTACCATTTCTGGCTTGCTAGGCGGTTTGGGTAACGTGGCCATTGCGCTGTTTTCTATTCTCTTTATGTTGTTCTTTTTCCTAAAAGAGGAAAACCTCACATCCTTTATCATTTCAAACTTTTTTACGGCTTCCTTTTCAACCCATGTATCTAACATCTTGCCCAAGCTAAAGCGCACACTTTTTAGATATGCCATTGGGCTGAGTTTACAGATGACGGGAGTCTTTTTGATTGTTTTTACAGGCTTGCGCATTGTGGGGATAGAAAGTGCCTTAGTAATTGCTGTCTTTGCCGCTTTTATCAATCTCATCCCCTATGTTGGGCCCATGATTGGTGCTTCATTCGGATTAATTCTTGGGCTTGGTCAGGCCTATGCGTTAGACCCAAGCATCGCCATTGGTTTTCTTGCCTTAAAAATTGCGCTCGTTTTTCTGATTACGCAGCTCACAGATAATTTCATTTTTCAACCCTTAATTTTTAGTACCAGCATTAATGCGCATCCCCTAGAAATTTTCATCATTATTTCTGTTGCCGGCCTCTTGGGTGGTATTTTGGGGATGGTGATTGCCGTGCCTACGTATAGTATGTTGCGCATTGTTGCCAAGGAGTTTTTAGCGCATTCAAAATTTATTCAGGCACTTACCAAAAATGTTTGACATTGATTTGAAGCAACTATTTAATGCTGAAGCGCAAGCTTTTTATGAAGTTAACAGGCATGAGCCTATTTCAAAACTCCTCATTAAATACGCCAAAGATCCAACCAACAAAGCGCGATCTATTCAATTAGAAGCGCGTAAGCGCGCACAAAAAAAGCTTCCTACGTGGTACAATCACCCCGAAGTAGTTTTTCCGCCCAAAGCGAATCTCGAACAAGCATCGTCTGAACGCACAGCCGCCTATAAGGCACAGCTTTTTTCATACCAATCTAGCATAGATTTAACAGGCGGTACGGGCATTGATAGCTGGCAATGGGCACTGCACGGTAAAAAACACACCTATGTTGAGCCCAACGAAGCACTCTGTGCTTTAGCCAAACATAATTTTAATGCATTAGGACTTCCTCAAGTAAATGTTGAATGCAAAACAGCAGAGGACTTTTTAGAATCCCTTTCTGCACCTGTAGACCTGATTTATCTCGATCCGAGCAGACGGGCGGCCGGAAATAAAAAAGTGACGCTACAGGCCTATCAACCTGATGTTATCGCGCTGCTACCTGTACTACTTAAACACGCAAAAACGGTAGTGGTAAAAGTTTCGCCTTTGGCAGATTTAACCTATTTGGTTCAAGCCTTGCAAAACCATTGCGCAGCCATTTATGTACTTGCCGTTAAAAATGAATGTAAAGAAACCCTATTGCAACTCACAGCGCAAAGCACTGACCAGCCAGAAATACAAACTGTGAATTTAACCGATAATCACGCGCAAGTCTTTCGCTTTAAACGCACTGATGAAAACCAAAAAGCTGCACTTGCAGCGCGCGTATGCACCTATTTATATGAACCCAATGCCGCCATTCTTAATGCCGGTGCTTTTAATGCTGTAGCCTGCAAATACAGCCTTCAAAAATTAGATTTAAATAGTCATTTGTATACCTCAGATGTAGAATTAAATACATTTCCAGGTCATGTATATCGTGTTGTTGAAGTGGCCCACCCCTACAAATTGCGTAAAGTTTATCAAGGTATGAGCATAACAAGCCGTAACTTCCCAGATGCTGCTGAGCACATCAAAAAGCGCTTAAAAAGTACAGAAGGAAATAACTTTAGGCTATTTGCTACAACAGTTGCCGGCAAGCGGCTTTTCATAGTTGCAGAACTTATTTACTAACTTAAATACCCAACGCAATAGCTAGAGGCTTTGTAAAGCAATGCAATGCTGTACTTTTACAGATGCTGAAACAATGAAAAGGTTTTTCGTCATATTTTTTGCTTTTTGCGCTGCCCTATCTACCACGTATGCGCAGGTGTACTTTGTGCCCAACCAAGGCCAATGGGCAGGAGATTTTGATTTTAAGCTACGTTTAAAATATGGTGCCGCGTATTATGGTAAGCAAGGTGTGCGCTATCACCTTATGAAAACCGAAGATATTGATCGCCTGTACGGGGAAAAAAGCCATGACAACCCAACCAACACTGATACCAAAATTCATCATCACGCATTTGAACAAATTTGGCTTAACAGCAGCACAGAAGCCATAGAAGGCACAACAAAAGCCTCTTTTTATCACAATTATTTTTTAGGAAAAAACAGTACTCGCTGGCGCAGTGAAGTTCCCGTATTTACAGAAATGCAATACAGAAATGTTTATCCGGGGATCTATACCAAATTTTTTGAACAAGACGCGCACTTAAAATACAATTGGATTGTATTGCCTTCTGCAAATCCGCAAAACATAAAATGGCGTTATACGGCCACAGATTCTACATGGATTGAAGCAGATAAACTCATCATAAAAACCAGCATTGGATATGTTACAGAAGAAATTCCGGAGGCCTATACCATACACAACGGACAAAAACTACCTGTTTCGGTAACTTGGCATAAACAAGGTGATACCTATTCTTTTAGCCTCGGAGATTACAACAAAGAAGACACCCTCATTATTGATCCTGTTGTTGTTTTCGCCTCATTTTCTGGATCTGTTGCAGATAATTGGGGCTTTACTGCCACCTATGACAGCGAAGAGAATTTTTATGGCGGTGGTATTGTCATGGCCTCAGGCTACCCGATAACCACAGGCGCTTTTCAAACAATACACAGCAACCCCACATCAGCTATTCCGTTTTCTCCTTATGGGGTAGATATTGCCATTTCAAAATTTAACCCGCAGGGCACTGCACTGCTTTACAGCACATACTTGGGCGGCAACTCGCAAGACCAGCCCCATAGCATGTTTGTAGATGGCGCTGGCGATTTATACGTTTTTGGGGTTACCGGTTCTAACAATTTTCCAGTTTCATCTACGGCCTATGATACCACGTTTAACGGTGGCGACAGCCTCTTTTTAAACGGCTATGCATTTCGCAATGGCACAGATATGTTTATTGCCAAATTCAATCCTTCCGGCTCTAACCTTTTAGCTTCAACCTACATAGGCGGCTCTCTTAATGACGGCTTAAACACCCGCATTGTATCTAACTATGCAGATCAAAGTCGAGGCGAAATTGTAATTGATGAAAACAACCTTGTGTATGTTACGGCCAGTACGCTCTCTAGTGATTTCCCTATCGTAAATGGTCCGCAAGTAACAATGGGCGGTTTACAAGACGCTGTTGTTTTAAAAATGAATCCAAATCTATCTGCCCTACTTTGGTCTACCTATTATGGCGGTGTAGAGCGCGATGCCGGCTATGGCATAAAAGTGGGTACAAACGGCTCTGTTTACATCACTGGCAGCACCTTGGGCAGCACGCTTCCTGGTATGATGAATGGCTATTGGTCTACTTATCAAGGCGGCTCGCATGATGGTTTTATTGCGCGATTTAATGCCCTTTCGGGTGCGTTACAATCAGCAACCTACGTGGGTACCAATAGCTATGACCAATCTTTTCTAATAGATTTAGATAAATTTAACAACGTGTATGTTTTTGGCCAGACCGGGGGAAATTATCCCGTTACACCGGGAACATATTTCAATGCCAACGCAAAGCAGTTCATTCACAAATTTAATCCTACCCTTGCTAATTCTGTTTTTTCAACCCGCTTCGGACGCGGTTCTAATACCGTAGATATTGTGCCGATTGCCTTAAATGTTGATGATTGCTTAAATATTCTGTTAAGCGGTTGGGGTGGCGAATCTAATGATGGTTTTTTAGGTGGAAGAACCTTTAATATGCCCATTACGCCCGATGCAGCGCAAACTACCACCGATGGCAGTGATTTATATTTTGCTGTTTTTGGGCGAAATGCAGATACCTTGAAATATGCCTCCTATTATGGCGGTAGCTCTAGCCATGAGCATGTAGATGGAGGCACCAGTCGCTTTGATCCGCGCGGAAACATTTACCAAGCAGTTTGCGCGGGCTGTGGTGGTTATTCAGATTTTCCCACAACCCCTGGCGCATGGAGTGCCACCAACCAAAGTCAAACGCCCACCAATAATTGCAATTTGGGCGTCATCAAAATAAATTTTGAAACCTTACTTAAGGCGGAAGCTATTATAGACACCAACGTGGCAATTGATACAAATTGCAACGAACTTACGCTGCAACTTCTCAATTTAAGCCGCAATGCCTCTTCTTTTATCTGGGATTTTGGAAACGGCAAATCATCAACCCTTCGCAGCCCTTCCGTAACCTTTGATACATTAGGCGTATATACCATCTCACTTATTGCCACAGATACCGTTTGCGATATTACCGATACAGTAACCATTGAAATAAATCATAATCGTGGTACCAGACCAACAGCGGCATTTACACCTTCTTTTACAACGTGTGATGTTTTTAGAACCCTTAGCCTAAACAATACCTCTAAGCGTGCCAATGCATATTTGTGGAATTTTGGTGACGGCACCAACTCTACTTCGCAAAACCCGCAACATCAATATGCCACACAAGGCATTTACACAGTTACCCTTATTGCGTTAGATACAACCTGCGGCGCGGCAGACACCACCACACAAATCATTGATTTTACGAATAACATTCCGGCACCAGAGGTTTACGTTACACCAGACAGCTGTTTTTATGGCGGCATTAACGTGAGCTATTTGAATGACAGCGCATGGTATACCTATACTTGGAATTTTGATGGCGAGATTGAAAACAGTAAATATCCGCAGTTTAGATACCAAAAAGCGGGCGTTTATACTTTTACGCTTACAATTACAGATACCATTTGCAATACAACCTATACCTTTTTATTTGAGGAGGATGTTCTCCGGATTGAAGACCGGGTATTCATCCCCAATGCATTTACACCCAATCGCGATCAAGTAAACGAAGAATTTGTGATTGCCGGAAACGATTGTTTAGCCAATGCGCACTTCCAAATTTTTGACAGCTTTGGCAACCTCATTTTTGAAACATCTCAACCCTTCTCAGATTTTTGGGACGGTTATATAGACGGCAAGCCAGCCCAAGAGGATGTATATGTGTATTATTTTAGAAGTGATGATTTTGAGAAGCGCGGTTATATCACCGTTTTTTACTAATGAATCATAATTTCTACGGTGCTCATGTAACACATGCCACCAGATTCTTTTAGCAATGCACGTATTTCTTCTTTTAGGCGATCAAATTCTTCATCTGTACATAGCCAAACAACCATCACATTTTCAAATGCATCGCTTAAGCCTAATCCATCACGGATGCCACGGTCACCTTTACCAATAATTTGCTTAAAGATGGTATAACCCTTCGCCCCACCATGTTCTAATAACTCTATAAGTTCTTCAAGACTTGGCTTGGCAATAATGATTTCTATTTTTTTTGAGGTCTTCATGACTAACGGTACAATAGCTCTAAAATGCTGTAATAAATAGGAATTCCGATGATGATATTAAATGGAAAAGTGATGCCCAAACTCATCGGCACATAAATGCCTGGATTAGCTTGTGGTACGGCCATGCGCATGGCTGCAGGCACGGCTATGTAGCTGGCGCTAGCCCCTAAAACAGTAAGGAGTAACGCATTGCCCATACCAATACCTAACCATTTACAGGCAAACATTACAACAACGGCATTAATAATTGGTATGATTAACGCAAAAATGGTTAAAAACGCACCTTGTTTACGCAGAGAAGCAATCCGCTTGCCGGCAACCAAACCCATATCTAACAAGAAAAGCGTTAGTATGCCTTTGAACAAACCATCAGAAAAGGGTTGTATGGTTGCATATTGTTTTTCTGAAATGGTCATACCTATAATCAGGCTAATGAGAATTAAAAAGACAGACCCATTGGTAAGAGCTTCGCGCATAACTGTACCTGAACGTGAACTTTTCTTGTAATATTTACCAATTAGTACCACACCTACAATAATGGCAGGAGACTCCATAATTGCTAAGGTTGCAATCATATGTCCACCAAAATCTACATGTAACTCTGTTAAAAAGCTTATTGCGGTTACAAAAGTTACAGCACTTACAGAGCCATAAGTAGCCGCAATGGCACCCGCGTTGGGGATGTCTATTTTACGTTTAAGAATAAAAAAAGTGTAAAATGGTACAATTACGGCCAAGACAAACGCCAGAGCCAAGGTGACAAAAACCTCTGTGGTAAGCGGATTGTGGCCAAGTTCCATACCGCCTTTTAGGCCAATAGAGAACAAGAGATAGAGCGATAAAAAGCGGGCAACATCATTGGGTATGGCCAAGTCTGATTTCACCAAAACTGCGAGCAATCCTGCTGCAAAAAACAATATGGGCGGAGAAAGTAGATTATCTAATATGAGTTGTGCATTCATGGTTACTGAACATTTGCAGCTGCAGCAGGCGTTCTAACTTGCCGCAACACCTCAATAAGGGTATCTATATCATTTTTGGACGTATGCTTACTAAAGGAAATACGAAGCGGTACCCTTGAACTGGCTTCTTCGCCAAGCGCTGAAATTACATGAGAGCCTTTGTTGCTGCCAGAGTTACAAGCACTGCCACCACTTGCAGCAATCTTGTGCATATCTAAACTAAAGGTTAACATGCCGCTGGTGGCATCTTGTGGAAAACCAATATTTAATACCGTGAATAAACTATTTTCCATATCGCCACTCAACCCTAAATAGTTAATGTCGCTAAATGTTTCTTTAAGCGCATTTATGGCATACGCTTTAATTTCACGCATGTGATTGGCATCATTCTCCAAGTTAGCATAGGCATTTTCAAAAGCAGCACCCAAACCAATTACACCAACCACATTCTCTGTGCCGGCACGCATGCTTCGCTCTTGCCCGCCACCCATGATTTGTGGTGCAATTTTATGTCCGCCACGAATAAAACAGAAACCAACCCCTTTTGGGCCATGAAATTTATGAGCAGCACAGGCCAAAAAATCTAAAGGCAACGCTTTGAGGTCAATTTTTAGGTGACAAATAGCTTGTACAGTATCAGAGTGAACCAACGCATTGTGCTTCTTTGCCAACACACAAATTTCATGCATCGGGTTTATGTTGCCAATTTCATTATTGGCATACATTAAACTAATTAGGGTTTTTTCTGAGGTTGCTAAAGCTTGTTCAAGGTGGTTCATGTTAATCCGGCCCTGACCATCAACCTCTAATAATGTTAAGCGAATTTCACCGCGATCTGCCAAGAACTCTATAGGATGTAAAACAGCATGATGCTCAAGAGGTGAAGTTATAATATGCGTTACGCCTAAATCGCGCACTGCAGAAAATATGGCCAAGTTATCAGCCTCTGTACCACCAGAAGTAAAAAATATTTCTCCAGGCAAACAATTAAGCTCTGTGGCTATTTGCTTGCGCACTTTTTCAACTTCAATTTTCGCTTTTCTACCCAACTCATGTGTAGAGCTTGGGTTGCCAAAAATATCAAGTGCGGCAATCATGGCTTCTTTTACGTGTTGATCTAAAGGCGTAGTAGCCGCATTGTCTAAGTAAATCATGTGCTATAATTTCAAAGATTTAGCAAACCATTGTTGCACGCTGGCCTGCTCATTATTTATGGTTGTTTTATGTTTAAACTCATTGGTAGCTGGGGTGTAAATGTAATCGTGTTGCCAAGATTGCCAATTTTCTGCAACCTCTTTTATGGCTTTACAGATGTATTGCACCTCTGCATTGGTCATGGTAGGATGAAAACTTGCGCGTATCCAACCGGGGCGCACTCTAAAATTACCCTCTTGTACATTAAAAGCGATGGTGTCTGAAGCGTCTTCATCTAGCTCAAGTAAATAATGCCCATACGTACCAGCACATGAGCACCCACCACGGGTTTGTATGCCGTATCTATCATTAAGCATACTTACACCTAAATTATAGTGCAACCCTTCTATGGCAAAAGAAAGTACCCCTAAGCGTTTCTGCGTGTCACCAGCCAGGATTTTTATAACAGTATTTGACGACAACTCATTGAAAATAATTTCAAGGATTTCATCCTCACGCGCCCGGATATTTTCTATACCCATTTCTTCTTTTAGCCTGATGGCCAATGCCGCCTTAATGGTTTGTAAGAATCCAGGCGTGCCACCATCCTCTCGGGTTTCTATATCATTAATATAATAATGCTTACCCCACGGATTGGTAAATGTTACCGTACCACCACCGGGAATGTCTGGTACTTTGTTGGTGTATAAGCGCGATGAAAATATCAACATGCCTGGTGTTCCCGGGCCACCTAAAAACTTATGCGGTGAAAAGAAAATGGCATCTAGTGTAGCTTCAGGATCATTTTCTGGATGCATATCTATTTGCACATAAGGCCCTGAACAAGCAAAATCAACAAAGCACACACCCCCAGCCTGATGCATAATGCGCGCAATTTCGTGGTATGGCGTTTCTATACCTGTAACATTGCTACAGCCTGTAACACTGGCAATTAACTTACGCTTGCCAGCATATTTACGAACCAATTCTTTTAAATGCGATAGGCTCACGAGGCCTTCTGGCGTAGCGTCAATAATCTCAACCTGAGCCAATGTTTCTAACCAGCTTGTTTGGTTGCTGTGATGCTCCATATGGGTTATAAAAACCACAGGGCGTTCTTCGTTGGGCAGGTTAATGTGATGTTTTACTTGCTCTGGTACCTTTAAACCCAAAAGGCGTTGAAATTTGGAAACTGCACCCGTCATGCCCGTTCCAGAAGGAATTAATACATCTTCTGCATTGGCGTTGACATGATTTTTTATAACGCTTTTTGCCTCGTGATAGGCCAATGTCATCATTTTGCCCGTATACGAAGTCTCAGTATGCGTATTGGCTACGAGGGCGCCCATATCGCGCGAAAGCCGCTCTTCTATTGGGGCATATAATCTACCGCTTGCCGTCCAGTCTGCATAGATGATTTTCTTTTCTCCATAAGGCCCCACAAAGCTTTGGTCGATACCAATGATATTTTTGCGAAACGGTTCAAAATAAGCCTCTAAGGCACTTTTTGGGGATTTAGACGTATGCATAGCAAAGTAGACATTTTAACAAAAGTAGCGATGTTACCCTTTACGAGGCCAGCGCTGCGAGTTCTGCCACAAAGCGATCACCCAAGGCGTCTGCCTCTTGCTGCGAAGGCGCTTCTGTGTAAACACGAATAATGGGCTCTGTATTAGATTTACGCAGATGCACCCAGCCCTTGTCAAAGTCAATTTTAACACCATCAATGGTATGAATTTCTTCGTGGGCATACTTTGTGGCCATCTGCTCTAAAATTGCATCTACGTCCATAGATTTATCTAAATCTATTTTTTTCTTCGCCATAAAATAGGCAGGATAAGAATTTCTCAAGGCAGATGCAGATTGACCAGTTTTGGCCAAATGCGTTAAAAAGAGAGCGATGCCAACCAATGCATCTCTACCGTAATGAAGCTCAGGCAGAATGATGCCGCCATTGCCTTCGCCACCAATTACGGCACTGGTAGCTTTCATTTCATCAACAACATTTACTTCACCTACGGCACTGGCACTGTAAGTGCTATTGTGGCGCGCAGCAACATCGCGGAGGGCACGACTAGACGATAAATTAGAAACCGTATGGCCTGGCGTTCTTGCAAGCAGGTAATCCGCTACGGCAACCAGGGTGTATTCTTCACCAAACATGGTTCCGTCTTCAGAAATCAATGCAAGTCTATCAACATCAGGGTCTACAACAACACCAAGATCGCAACCATGCTCTACAACGGTTTTCATGATTTCTCCCAAATGTGCTTTTAGCGGTTCTGGGTTATGGGGAAATTGACCCGTGGGCTCACAAAATAAAGGCACGATAGACTGAACACCCAATTTTTCAAGTAAGGCCGGAATGGCAATTCCGCCAGTTGAATTTACCGCATCAATAGCTATTTTAAAATTTGCCGCTTTAATAGCATTTACGTCTACACTGGGCAAACGCAAAATTTCATCAATATGCTCATTAATGGCGTTTTCATAGGTGCTATACTTACCGAGGTCTTGTACTTCAGCAAAAACGATTTCACCACTTTCTGCAAGGTCCAAGATGGCCATGCCTTCTGCCCCACTAATAAATTCCCCCTTGTGGTTTAATAGTTTTAGCGCATTCCATTGTACTGGATTATGACTAGCCGTTAAAATAATTCCGCCCTGTGCGGCCAACCGCGTTACCATCACCTCTACGGTTGGCGTAGTGCTTAGGCCCAAATCAATAACGTTAATTCCCAAACCAATAAGCGTATTGGCTACTAAATTGCTAATCATGCTACCACTTGGCCGGGCATCTCTACCAATAACTACCTTAACTGTGGTATCATGGTTACTTTTTAGCCAAGAACCATAGGCAGCGGCAAATTTTACGGCATCTATTGGACTTAAAGTATCGCCTTGTTTTCCGCCAATTGTTCCGCGAATTCCAGAAATTGATTTAATTAACGTCATGCTTTATTCTTAAACTTAAGGGCGCAAATATACGGGTTGACTTTACCCGACATTTTTTAACTGTACACGTATTTTTTAATACGCTTGTGATCCATTATAAAGCCCTATTCTTGCCGCGCATTTAGACATTGTTAATTTCCTTGTGAAAAAGCAAAACAAAAGCTTCGTTTCGGCTCTTTTTTAAAAGCTACTTTTCAAGTGCAACCAAAGAGACTATGTACAACAAAAGCAACACCAAAGAATTGATTGAACGTTACGAAGTTATGCTCGCCAAAGATGAGCGTTACTTTTTTGATGTAGATCAGTTTGAAGAAATCGCAGAGTACTATTATATACATGGCGACTATAAAAAAGCCATAGGAGCGTTAGATATAGCTTGTGAACAACATCCGCAAACCAGCACCTTTGTTGTATTAAGGGCTAACTATTTGGTAGACATGAACAAACTAGACGAAGCCGCAAAGGCGCTAGATGTTGCCGAAAGCCTTGACCCCCACAGTGAAGATCTCACCATTGCACGTGCCAATCTGTACAGTAAAAAAGGTATGCATGGGCATGCTATACGCCTGTTAAAAAAAGCCATCCAAACCAGCACAGACCCCGGTGAATTTCATGCCATGTTAGCTGTAGAGTATCAGTCGTTAGGCAAGTATGAAGCAGCTATTAAGCATTACAAGATCACGCTGGACGAATATGATGACGATGAGATTTCAATCTATAACATCGCCCTTTGTTTTGACATGCTAGACCAACCGCAAAAAGCGATTGACTTTTTTAAGCAATTCATAAACAAACATCCTTACAATGAATTGGCATGGTACCACTTGGGCATCACCTACGCCAAAAACAAACAACTAAAAGAGGCTATTACAGCCTTAGAATATGCTGTTTTGGTGGATGAACATTTTGTGGCCGCCTACTATGAAATGGCACGCACCTATGAGCGTTTAGAAGATTACAAAGCCGCAGCAAAAATTTACATCAGCAGCTTTGAGTATGACCAGCCATCGGGTTATATCTTTTACAAGCTTGGGCATTGCTATTTGCGGATGAATCAGAACAAGCAAGCATTGCGCTACTTTAAAAAAGCTGTAAAAGATGATGACGGCCTAGATGAAGCTTTTTTAGAAATGGCAGCCATTTATGTGGTAGAAGGCAATATTCAAGAGGCTATTTATTCTTTAAATAAGGCCATAGCGCTTGATCCTGAAAACCCTGATTACCTGTATACTGCCATAGAAATTTATCAAAAGGCTGATTTCCCGCTGGAGATTATCAAAACCTACAAACGCATTATTGAGCTCGGTTTTGATGATGCCGATTTATATTTAGATTACAGCGAAAAACTGGCCGAAATTCTTGAGGTTGAAGACGCCCTTTTTGTGTTGGAAGAAGCTATTATAAAATACCCAGATACAGTAGACCTTTATATTGTACTGGCAGGTTATAAGCTTGCCTTGGGCGATATTGCCAACGGGGCAGAACATTTAACTGATGCCTATGCGATTTCAAACGATGCGTTGGAATTATTCCAAAATTATTTCCCGGATTTGATTGAAGATCGCATTATTCAATTTCTGCTTGCCGAGCTTAAACAAAAACTTTGTTAGTGCACCATTCTTGCCGATTATATTTGCGCCAAATTGAAAAGACGTGCAAACAAATAGATCTTTAAAAGACTACTTCATTTTATTTCTTAAAGGTGTAGGTATGGGCTGCGCTGATGTTGTTCCTGGCGTTAGTGGTGGTACCATCGCATTTATAGCAGGCATTTACGAAGAACTAATTACGAGCATCAACAACATTAACATAAAAGCGCTCAATGTGCTTAGAAAAGACGGCATTGCAGCCTTTTGGCGACATGTTAATGGCAATTTTTTTGTGGCCCTTTTGGGCGGTATTGCCGCGGCTGTTATTTCTTTAGCCAAAATAATCACCTACCTGCTAGACCATGAACCTGTTCTGATTTGGTCATTTTTCTTCGGTTTGGTTTTTATGAGTATTTACTTTGTTGCACGCCGCGTAAACAAGTGGCAAACCTCAAGGTACATCGCCTTCGCCTTAGGTGCAATCTTAGCCTATTGGATCACCACTTTACCCGCCCAAGCCGAATCAAGCGCTTTGTGGTATATTTTTATTAGTGGCATGATTGCCATTTGCGCTATGATTTTACCCGGTATCTCAGGAAGTTTTATATTACTACTTATGGGTAGTTACACAGTGGTTTTAAACGGCATACATGAGCGTCAATATTTGCTGATCATCACCTTCATGGCCGGTGCCGCTATTGGTTTGCTCTCATTCTCTCGGCTTTTAAAATTTATGTTTGATCGCTACCATGATGTTACAATAGCGCTCCTAAGTGGTTTTTTGCTGGGCTCACTAAACAAGATATGGCCTTGGAAAGAGCTCACAAATCCAGTTTTTGTTAAGGACAAAACCATTTATCTCGAGTATAACAACCTCCTACCAAATACCTATACAGAAATCACGGCCAATGCATCCCATTTGGGGTGGGCCATCATGCTTTTTGCCTTTGGTATGCTGCTTATCTTTTTGTTGGAGAAGTTAGCCGGGCACAAGCAAGAATCATGAAAATTTTTGGTCTTATTGGGTATCCTTTAGGTCATAGCTGGTCGCCAGCATATTTTAATGCAAAGTTCAAAGAGGCAGGTATCGCAGCACAATACATGTGTTTTGAATTACCAGAAATCGGTGCATTCCCTAATCTTATAGAAAACACCCCGCTGCTTGCTGGTTTAAATGTTACCATACCTTATAAGGAAGCGATTATCCCCTACCTCGATGAATTATCGCCAACAGCTAAAGCCATAGGTGCTGTTAATACCATTGCTTTTAAAGACGGGAAACTTATTGGCCACAATACAGATGCGTTTGGCTTTTCAGAAACACTTAAAAAATGTACACTTAAAAAAGACGTTAAAGCCTTAATTTTAGGTACAGGTGGTGCCGCTAAAGCGGTTGCCTACGTCTTGGGGCAAAACGGCATTCAACACACATTTGTTAGTCAAACAAATGCTGGAGTCATACAATACCATCAGCTTACAGCAGCAACCATTGCAGAATATCAGCTCATCATCAACTGTACGCCCGTGGGTATGGCACCCAAAACGGACGCTATGCCTAAAATCCCAATTTCGGATATTAGTAGCACGCATGTAGTCATTGATTTAATCTACAATCCGCCACAAACTATATTACTTAAAAAAGCAGCGGCACAAGGAGCACAAACCATGAATGGCCAATATATGTTAGAGCAACAAGCAGAGAAAGCTTGGCAGATATGGCTACCTTAACGCAGAAGTGTACTTTTGCATGAAACATTCCCATATATATGGAAGATAAAGAAAAACAAGCGCTTCAACCAGAAGAATCATCTAACACCATTGAAAACACTGAAGAGGTTTTAGATGAAACGGTTGACACCCCCGAGGTAGAAAGTGACGAGCACGAAGAAACAGACGAATATGCTGCAGAGCATAAAGAATTGCCGGACTATGAGCTTATGTCTGTGGCGGCATTGTGTAAAGAGGCAGAACGACTTTTAAACACACAAGAACCACAACATATAAAAGAAGAGATGGAGGGTATTCATGCAGCGGCCTTAAAAGCGTTGGATGAAGTACGGAACGAAAAACTACAAGCTTTTATAGAGGAAGGTGGCAATGAAATTGATTTTCAATACGACCAACCCGAGCGCAAAAACATCCAACAACTATATCGCGATTATAAGCAGAAGCGCCGCGCCTATTACCAAAAGCTAGAGGCGCAACTCATGCTCAACTTGGATGTAAAAAAGACCATTATCGAGGAACTAAAGCAGCTGCCCAATACCACAGACAGCGTTCCTAACAAATACAGTCGTTTTAGAGAACTACAAGACCGCTGGCATGCAACAGGGCCTGTACCGCGCACAGAAAGCAATGAATTATGGAATAATTATCACCACCATATTGATAATTTCTATGACTTTCTGCGAATTAGCAACCAGTTACGCGAACTTGACCTTAAGAAAAACCTTGAAGCTAAAACCGCTCTATGTGAAGAAGCAGAGGCGCTTAGCAACCATGAGGCAAATCATGAAACCTTCAAAGTATTGCAGCAACTGCATGCTAAATGGAAACGCATTGGTCCTGTAGATCGCGAACAAAGTGAACCCATTTGGGAGCGATTTAGCAATGCCACAAAGGCTATTCATGATAAAAGGCATGAATTTTACACGGCCCTGAGAGCCCAGCGCGAAGACTTATTAGAACAAAAACGCAACATCATTGCACAAATAGAAGCGCTAAATGTAGAGGCGCTGAGTACACATGGCGCTTGGCAGACAGCTATGCGAAAAATTGAAGAGTACCGCGAAGCCTTTAAGGCCATTGGGAGAATTGGTTTGCCAGGTAATGATATCGTTTGGGAGGCCTTTAGAGAAGCGAACCGCAAATTCAATCGTGCTAAAAATCAATTTTATAAATCGCTAAAGGCACAACATCAAGAAAATCTTGAACGCAAAAATGCACTTTTGGCGCGTGCGCAAAGCCTAATGGAGAGCACCGACTGGAAGGGAACAGCAAATGAGCTTAAGCAAATTCAAGCTGAATGGAAAAAAATAGGTTACGTGCCAAAGGCCGAAAGCGATCGTATTTGGAAAGAGTTTCGCGCGGCCTGTAATCACTTTTTTGATCGCTTAACAGCACAAAACAAAGAAAAAGATAAAGCCTTTGCAGGAAACTTAGCTGCCAAAGAAGCACTTTTAGAAAAGGTAAAAAGCTGGGTTCCAACCAATGAAAAAGGTGAAGGCATTTCTGAATTAAAGGAAATGATTGCGGCTTGGAAAGAAATAGGCCGCGTTCCGCAAGACAAGCGCGAAATTGAAAATACCTTTAACAAATTGCTTGATGCGCACTTTAAAACGTTGAAATTGAACAAGCGCGAGGCAAGTATGATTCACTTTGAAAACAAGGTGCAGCATATCATGGAAGGTGATAACGCCAGAGAGATTGGGCGTTTTAAAGACGAACTGAAACGTAAAATTGAAGACGCACAAAAAGAACTCAGCCAGCTAGAAAATAACATGATGTTCTTTGCCCACGCGGATGAAAAAAATCCTATTGTGAAAGAGGCAAAGAGAAATGTTGAGCGGGCACGCGAAAATGTTGAGCTTTTAAAACATAAGCTCAAGACGTTTAAAAAGACTGAGAGCATGTCTAATCAGGCTACTGACGAAAACACCGAAACCGCGTAAATTGGGGCCTAATTCATGAATTTTAAACTTGTAGCCGATTTCAAACCAACGGGTGACCAGCCCGGGGCGATAAGACAATTGGCTGAAGGTATAGACTCTGGTGCACCGCACCAAACGCTACTTGGGGTAACAGGATCAGGAAAAACCTTTACCGTTGCCAATGTGGTGCAAGAAATTCAGCGGCCTACACTGGTGCTTAGTCACAACAAAACCCTCGCTGCGCAGCTATATGGGGAATTTAAGCAGTTCTTTCCAGAAAATGCAGTGGAATATTTTGTGAGCTATTACGACTATTATCAGCCTGAGGCCTACATCCCCACCACTGGCATTTATATAGAAAAAGACCTAAGCATAAACGAAGAAATTGAAAAGATGCGGCTGAGCACCACCTCTAGCTTGCTTAGCGGCAGGCGCGATGTTTTGGTGGTTGCATCTGTGAGCTGTTTATATGGCATGGGTAATCCTGATGCTTTTAACAGCGGCGTTATTGAAGTCATAGTAGGCGATTTAATTGGTAGAAACAAATTTCTCCACCGCCTGGTAAATGCGCTTTATGCCCGTACCACAGCAGAATTTAAGCGAGGTAGCTTTCGGGTTAAAGGCGATACGGTAGATGTTTTCCCTGCTTATGCAGATAGCTATTACCGCTTCCATTTTTGGGGTGATGAAATTGAAAAGATTGAACATTGGGATCCCTTGTCTAATGAGCGCCTAGAGCAGCTACAGCAACTCCGCATTTATCCAGCAAACTTATTTGTTACAGAAAAAGATCAGCTACAGCGTGCCATTCATGCCATACAAGATGATATGGTTGCGCAGGTTGAATTCTTCGCAAACAATGGCAGACCTCTAGAAGCTAAACGCCTTCAAGAACGCACAGAATTCGATCTAGAAATGATACGCGAGCTGGGCTATTGCAGTGGTATAGAAAACTATAGCCGCTATTTAGACGGCAGGCTGCCTGGCACGCGCCCATTTTGTTTGCTAGATTACTTTCCATCAGATTACCTCATGGTTATTGATGAAAGCCACGTAACCTTACCCCAAGTGCGTGCCATGTATGGCGGAGATAGAAGCAGAAAAGAAAACTTGGTGGAATATGGCTTTAGACTACCAGCTGCTTTAGATAATAGACCGCTGAAATTTGAAGAGTTTGAGCAATTACAAAACCAGGTGATTTACGTTAGCGCAACCCCCGCTGATTATGAATTGCAACGCAGTGAAGGTGTAATTGTAGAGCAGTTAATTAGACCGACAGGCCTTTTAGACCCCAATATTGAAGTCCGCCCATGTGAAAACCAAGTGGATGATTTAATGGCCGAAATTCACAAACGCGTGGCCTTAGATGAACGCATTTTGGTAACCACACTTACCAAACGAATGGCCGAAGAACTCACCAAGTATTTTACCCGTTACGGCATCCGATGCCGTTATATACACAGTGATGTGGATACCCTAGAACGTGTAGAAATTATGCGCGATTTACGGCTTGGTGTATTTGATGTGCTCATTGGTGTAAACCTCTTACGCGAGGGGCTTGATTTCCCAGAAGTGAGTCTTGTTGCCATCATGGATGCTGACAAGGAAGGTTTTTTACGCAGTGAACGCAGTTTGGTGCAAACTATTGGCCGTGCTGCCAGAAACGTGAACGGCCTAGCTATTATGTATGCTGACCACATTACCCACAGCATGCAACAAACCATTGACGAAACTTACCGCAGGCGCGCCAAGCAAGAAGCCTATAATGCTGCGCATGGTGTAACACCTCAAGCTTTAAAAAAGAGCAAAGAAAGTATCATGCGGCAAACGCAAGCGGCAAAACGCGAGCATCGCTATGAGGTAGAACACGGCCTTACGCAAGCTGCTGATCAGCGCGCCACATACCATACCAAGACGGATTACGAAAAGGCCATCCGCGATACGCGTAAAAAAATGGAGCAGGCTGCTAAAAATCTTGATTTTATTGAGGCCGCTAGATTACGTGATATGCTTATTGATCTAGAAGGTGAAGCCAAAAAGGTGAAACAATAGTTTTAACTAATACCTTGGTAACCAACGATTAATAGTTACTGCCGTTTAAATGACAAGCTATTTCAAAATACAGTTTCAACTATTTAGAAGAGAATTGCTCGCCAGGGCAATTAGTCCAAGACTTATAGTGTTGATTGTCATTTTTGGTTTTGTGCCATTTTCCAACTATCTGTTTAAAACATATGCAATTGCAGGGTGGCTATATATTGCCATGCCATTCGTATTGTTGGTGCAATTAAGTGCGCAAAAGCGGACGAAGTTTTACAAATCCATTTTTAACGCAGATCGCTATCGTCAAATTCGATTGACAGAAAACCTGCTGCTATGCGCGCCTTTTGCCATTTATTTAGCTATTAATGGTTATTATCTACAAGCTATAATCACCATAATACTTAGTATCGCCTTGGTGTTCATAAGCTATAGAAAACCAATTAATGTAGCTTTACCAACCCCCTTTAAAGCAAATTCTTTTGAATTTATTAGGGGATTTAGAAGAACGTTTTTTCTGCATTTATTTGGTTATGCTCTGGCTTTTGCCGCTATCTACAGTAAAAATCCGAATTTAGGTATAGCCAGCATATTGATTTCTATTTTAACCTGCATGGGCTATTTCTATTACAGGGAGCCATCTTTTTTTATTTGGATTAATGTGGCGCCCGCAGACCAATTCTTATACAACAAAATCATTATGAGTTGTGTATATGCTATATTACTCGTTTTGCCGAGCTTCACTATTCTGGCCGTTGGCTTTTTAAATTATTTTGATGTCTTTTTGTTCGTTCTGTTTCTCGGATTGGCCTTTTTGAGCGCTGTTATTCTGGCCAAATACACATCCTTTCCGAATGAAATCACAATACCGAACAGCATCCTCATTATGTGCTGCATTCCACTTCCGCCGCTTATCCTAATTGTTCTCTACATCCTCAACAAAAAGGCCATTGCCAACATTAATAGCTTGGTAAATGATTAGACTACATCATATTGAAAAGCAATACGGCACAGCTAAAGTCCTTAAAGGTATAAATGCTGAATTTGAAGCTGGACACGTTTATGGCATTGTTGGAAAAAACGGTGCGGGCAAAACAACCTTATTTAATTGTATTGCAGGATTAACATCCTATTCTGGGACTATAAAAAGCCCTTATTCGCCATTAAGAACGCATATTGCCTATCTACAAACAGAACCGCCATTCATAGATAAATTAACTGCTAAAGAATATTTGAAACTAACGCTTATTGGAAGGGCATTGCCTTTTCCGAATTTTGAAGCAAGCAATATTTTTGATTTACCCCTAAATAAGTTTGTAGAGACTTACTCTACGGGCATGAAAAAAAAGCTTGCCCTGACCGGTGCGATATTGTTAAAAAGTGATGTATATATACTTGATGAACCCTTTAACGGATTGGATATTGAAAGTAGTTTTAATGTTACTGCGCTCTTAAATCATCTGAAAGAGAAAGGTAAAACGGTTTTGGTTTCGTCTCACATCTTTAGTACACTACAAGAAAGCTGCGATACTATTGGCATATTGGAGGATGGTTGCATTACACGTTGGGTGCCAAAAACCGACTTTGCTGCTTTAGGCGATGAACTTAAGAAGCAGGCTACCATCAACTTACATAAACGACTTGATTTGTAACTGGAATACATAATGGACCTTCGAACTTAAGTTCCATTAAAACTATAAAGCACAATTCAAAAGAAGCACTAGTTCTGAAGCTGTTTTTAATGTGTTTTGCGATAGAATACGCAAAAAATCAGGGTGGATAAACGCGGTACTGAAGCCACAAGTTTAAGGCTTCCCATTTCGTTAACGAATTTTCAGAATGTACACGCTAATTATGTTCACCTCAATTGCCCTATTTTATTGAGGTTTGATTCATCAAAACATAAAAATGAAAACTACAACCCCCGTTAAACTAGCGCTAAGGCTTTCCCTTTTAATAATTTTCTTCTCGCTTTCTGAGGCGTCACTCAAAGCCTCTCACCTTTTAGGCGGTGCCGTTACTTGGGAATGTTTACCTGGTGGCGCATATAAATTTCGCTTAACCGTTTACCGCGACTGTTCTGGGGTGCCCATGAATTCTACAACAGAGACTTTAAGCACAAATGCTGGCGGCACCATTACATGCACTAAAATTGCAACCAATTATCTCAACAAAGAATGTAACGCCCCATCTTGTTTAGGTGCTACCTTTCCATACGTTGGTGGTGTAGAAGAGCATATTTACGAATCAGGGCCCATCACCTTAACGGGAACGCCACCTGCAACAGGTTGGTACTTTTATTGGCAGAACTGCTGTAGACCATCAATGGTTTCAAACCTAGCCTCTGCAGCTAGCACCGGTTATACTTTTGCTGCACAAATATTTTCAAGCAATATGGGTACCTGTATGGCCAATAGCCCACAGTTTTTAGAAAATCCCAATCCAGTAATCTGTACTTCTACCCAACAAAGTATCGTAAATACTGCTTTTGATCTTGATGGAGACTCACTTTATTACAAATACGTTGCCCCCTTTGACGATGGCTCTAGTTTTCCGCCACCGCTTGTTTCCTTTGCATCAGGTTATTCCGCACAGTCGCCTTTTCCGCAAAGTGCAAATGCGCAATTAGATCACAGCACTGGCATGATCTCTATCAACAATGCGATACAAGGAGTATTTACTTATGGCATTGTGGTAGAAAAATGGCGTAACGGACAGCTTATCGGAGAAGTATATCGCGAATTACCTGTCTTTGCTAAATCTTGTACCCCGCCCCCGGGCATTTGTGGTGGTACGCAAAACCTCGCACCAAATGTATCTTTTCAATGGGTGTCTGGCTATGATACCCTCTCACCTGTTTATACCGGCACCAATACCATTAGTTACTACGAAATGGAAGTAAACAGTGGTACGCCTATTAAATTTATCATGAGTGCTTTAGACGCACAGGTAAACGCAAATTGCACCCCACAGTTGGTAAACTTTTATGGTGAAAGTCCATATTTAAGTTCTGCGCCTAGCTATAACGGTTCTGGCAACTGTAAAACAGGGGTTAACTGTGCTGAGGTGGTGAGTTTAAATGCCAATGGCGGATTTAATGCCACAGCCTCTAACAGCGTTGAATTTAACTGGGTACCCAACTGCAGCAATTTTAACCCAACAACCAATATCGGGTTAAACACCCGTACTTTTGATTTTTATTTTGAATTTTCTGATGACGGCTGCCCATATCCCATGAGCCGCCCAATGTTAATTCGAATCAAGGTAAATAGTTCTCCTTCTTTGGGCATTACAGCATCTAGCAATCAAATTTGCCAGGGTGATTCTGTATTGTTATCGGCTCCAGCTGGTTACGCAAATTATATGTGGGCCACGGGCCAAACCACCCCTAATATCTACGCAGCAACCCCGGGCTGGTATACCGTAACGTGCACAGACAGCAACGCTTGTGTTGTTACAGATTCTATTGAAATCGGCTTGCTTACCCCATACACCCAGGCACCAGAAATTTGTTTGGTAACCTTTGATGAAACCGTTGGATACAATTCTGTAGTTTGGGAAAAGCCCTCAAAAAAAGGTGTAAAAGCTTATTTGGTGTATCGCTACTTGCAGACACCTCCAATGCAATTGCTAGATACAGTAGGTGTTAACGACCTTAGTAGCTATGTGGATTCTTCTGTTGGTGCAAATGCACAGGCTTGGAGCTATTATATTGCTCTCTTGGATAGCTGCGGAATTGAGTATGGTACATCCATTACAAGCCATACCACCATTTGGCTAACAGCAAGTCAGCCCATCGCAAATCAAGTAGCACTCAATTGGACACCCTATGTGGGGGTTGTGCCGAGCAGGTACATTATTTATCGTAAAGATCAGCCCAATGCCAGCTATACTAAGTTAGACAGTGTGTCTAACCAGGTAACCTATTATATCGATTCTTTACTACCCACAGGCAACGGCTTCAGCTATAAAATTGGTGCCGTTTTAGATTCTGGCTGCGTGGCAACCTACAAAACCAATGCTGAAACCAATTCAAATGTTGTGGCATACGCAAGTATTGGTTTGTTAGAAAGTGCATTAAAAGATCAGCTAAATATCTATCCTAATCCTACCACAGGTATGGTACAACTTAGCATGCCGGTTAACGGAAGCTATAAGATATTTACAATGCGTGGTGAATTGTTAGAGACGAAAGCAATACAAGGCATGAATATAGATTTAAGTGCCTTGCCAATGGGGCTTTACGTTGTAGAAATAGTAGACGACAAAGCGCAATCTGCATATTTTAGAATTCAAAAATTGTAGAAAGTTCACGGTAATTTAGCACGTGAAAAACTTTAGTTTTATCACGTGAAAATCCTTGATACAACCATAGAAAAAGGCAATGGCTACCAGCTGAGCATGGACATTGCCCGGTTGCACACGCGTACTAAAATTGAGGTTCCGGTTATTGTAGAACGTGGACATAAACCGGGGCCTACCCTACTACTGAGTGCTGGTATTCATGGCAATGAAGTAAATGGTGTAGAAATTGTGCGCCAAATCATCGCCAAAGGTTATCATAAGCCAGAAGCAGGTACAGTGATTTGCGTTCCCGTTGTTAATGTCTTTGGATTCTTAAACCAAAGTCGACTTTTTCCTGATGGGCGCGATCTTAACCGTGTTTTTCCTGGAAGCGCAAAAGGCAGCCTGGCAAGCCGTTATGCTTATGCTTTTATGGAGGAAATTATTCCCCATGCCGATTACATCATAGATTATCACACCGGTGGTGCACAACGCTTTAATTATTCTCAGGTGCGCACGGTGCTTGCTGATACTAAGAGCACAGAAATGGCTACTCAATTTGGCGCCAAGTTTATTATAGATGCCAAGCAGCGCGAAAAAAGTATGCGCGAAGCCGCTACCGCTTTAGGTAAAACGGTGCTTCTTTTTGAAGGTGGCAAAAGTTTAGACTTAGACAAGGTGGTTACCAATGTGGGCATTTGGGGTGCCATGCGTGTGATGCAATATTTAGGTATGCGCGATTTTAGCGCAACACTGAGTACTGCACGCGTAGAAAGCCCCGTATTTATTAAAGAAAGCAATTGGATTCGCGCCAAGCATAGTGGCATGTTTAGAACCTATGCCCGCAATGGTGTGCGTGTTAAAAAAGGTGATATTCTCGGTACGATTTCTGACCCTTATGGTGGATTTGAGAAAAAAGTAAAAGCCAAAGAAGACGGCTATATCATTTGCTTAAATCACGCACCTATTGTAAACCAAGGCGATGCTTTGGTGCATTTGGCTACAGCATAAATCTGCATTTTTTTAAAACACAGCCCTGCCTAATAATCCTGATTTTCAAAAGCATACGTTTACATCGTTAAAATATTAACTTTATGAAAAATTTTGACTTTGGAAAAACTCTACACGCTTTTACTTTCTGACCGTACCAAAAATAAAATTGAGCGTGTAACCCTATACGTTGCGTTAATTGGTTTTTTTGTGCATCTCGCTACCATCTATTTATACAAGTTTGGTTTTTTGGGTGAGGCTTCTTCTACTTCTTTATTTAGCAATCCAATTTCAGCGCTGTATACCCCGTTCTCTTTTATCCTGGTTTATGAAGTTTATCTCCTCATATACTATCTGCCCAAATCATTCACAACATACATAACCAAGCAATATGAGATAATTACGCTCATCATTATTCGTAAGCTTTTTAAAGATTTAGCCGTTATTGAACTCTCCTCAGATTGGTTTGCCATAAAAGATGATTTACAATTTACCTACGATATTTTGGCTTCCCTCCTACTATTCTATCTCATTTATCAATTTCAGAAACAAGGCCGTAAACTTCGAGGGAAAACAACCGTAGAAGATTCTGAAAATATCGCCCAATTTATCAATCGGAAAAAGCGTATTGCCGTGGTACTCATACCGCTGCTGTTTTTTATGGCTCTTTTCACTTTTTTTTCTTGGGCATCTGATTTACTCCTGAATGAAGTAACCAGCTTAAAAACCATAAACAACCTCTTTTTTGAGGAATTCTTTACCGTTTTAATCTTGGTAGATGTGATTCTTTTGCTGCTTTCCTTTTTCTACACAGACAGTTTTCATAAAATCATTAGAAACTCTGGGTTTGTAGTTTCCACCATTCTGATTCGCTTATCATTTGGAATTAGCGGATTCATAAGTACTGTGTTGGTGGTTTTTGCTGTGGTTTTCGGTTTGGTGATTTTGATCATCCACAACCTATATGAGCAAGAAAATAAGCAAAGCTAAATGTCTATGTTTTGCGCGTTTTGCGCGAAATCATTCAAAGGTTGATTATGTGTTCAATACCCTTTTCGGGCTTCTTTTAACCTATGAGGATGTAACTTCTGGTATAACCAATGTGGGGATATTGATGGCATTTAACACCGCTTTGCAAACACTGCCTATAATTACCTCGTAAAGCGGGCGATGCCCTTTGCGCCCGATAATGAGAAGTGATGCCTCAACTTTTTCAATTTGCTTTAGTAAAGTTTCCACCGTTGGGCCGGGAATTAGTAGCGCTTCAGCATCATAGCCTGCTTTTTCTAATGCGGTTTTGTATTCGGCAAGTTTTGTATGCTCTTGCAATAACTGTTGCGCACGCGCATCACGTACAGACTGTGGACCAACGCTATAACCAACAAAATCAGGTTCTGGGGCAGCAATGTGAATCACGTAAATCTTGTCAGTTTTTTGGGCGCTATGCATGGCAGCCTCTATAAGGGCATCTGTACAGGCAGAAAAATCTACAGCTACAACAATTTTTTTCATCACCACAGTTTTAAATTACATTATTCAAAATCTGGATACAACAGATATTTCACTCTTTGTGCTTTATATGTGCGTAAATCGCTAGCCCAACTGGCCCGAATTTCTGCTTCACTTTGTCCCGCTTTTATTTGTTCTTCAAGCTGATCTGTACCCGCCAATTTTTTAAAATATGGCATAAAAAAAGATTCCTTTTCCGGACATAGCTGATAAGCTTCTATCAACCAAAACAGATATAATTGATTGTAAGAGGGTAAAAAGCTGGTCGCGAAGTTTGTCAGATTTACACCAAAACAAACTTCGCCATTGTATTTAGGGTCTGTAGCGCCTTGGTTTGGCGTGGGTGTAAAACTGTAATCTGAAAAGGCTGTAGACAACCACGGGGCCCCAATCTGTTGAAAGGGGTAATCTGTACCACGGCCGATAGACACCGTTGTGCCTTCAAACAGACATAAGCTTGGATAAAGCCTAACAGCTTGTTCTGTTGGCAGGTTTGGCGATGGCGCCACTGGTAATACATACGGTGTTTTATGCGTATACCCTAACAAAGGCACCACTGTAAGCGCGCATGGTTTTGAGCTATTTAGCCAGCCCTCACCCAACACCATTTTTGCATACTCACCCACTGTTAAGCCATGCACTACAGGCACCGGATGCATACCCACAAAGCTTTCAAAACCTGGTTTTAACACTGGGCCATCTACATAATATCCATTTGGATTTGGACGGTCAAAAACAAATACCTCAATGCCCGCATCTGCGCAGGCTTCCATAACCAAACTCATGGTGCTTATGTAGGTGTAAAATCTAGTACCTACATCTTGAATGTCGAAAATAACAACGTCTAGGCCCTGGAGCATTTCGGGCGTTGGTTTCTTAACTTGGCCATACAAAGAATAAACGGGGAGATTGGTGCGGCTATCTCTGCCATCCGCAATTTCTTCGCCAGCACTGGCAGCGCCCCTAAAGCCATGTTCTGGCGCAAAAACTTTAGTCACCGCAATTTGCATCCGCAATAAATAATCAATGAGGTGCTCACCGTTTGCACGAATACTTGTTTGATTACATACTACGGCCACATTTTTATCTTTTATGGCCGATAGGTAAACATCTTCACGATCAACACCATTTTGTATTTGCGCACCAAGCGGCAAGTTGACACTTAATAAAAAGAGCAAGCAATGCGCTACTGCTATTATTCTATTTTTGGCAACCACTATTATTTATTGCTTTTGAACGTACCATTTTATATAGCTCGGAAGATACAAAAGGATAGAGATTCTAAAGGCTCAATTATCGGCCCAGTAATCTTTGCTGCTACGCTGGCTATAGCCTTAGGTATGATCTTAATGATTGTTGCTGTAGCCACAGGGCTAGGCTTAAAGAAAGCTATAAGTGATAAAATCATTGGTTTTACAGGACATATTACAGTTACGCGATATGAGATAAATTCTAGTTATGAGCAACAAGCCATTGATTTAGACTCACTAACCAGCGCGACCATTAAAAGCATAGATGGCGTACAACAGATACAAGCCTTTGGCACAAAAGCAGGCATACTAACCGGTAAGGAAGATTTTGAGGGCATTGTATTAAAGGGGGTTACACAGAACTATAATGCCGATTTTTTTACACAAAACCTACGGCAGGGCAAACTGCCAATTTTTTCAGATTCGGTGCGTAATGATTCTGTTGTTATCTCTCAAAACCTCGCCAATAGGCTGCAACTCGCCCTTTATGATACCGTGCGGATGTATTTTATTCAAGAACCACCAAGACCGCCTAAAATCAGAAAGTTTTTCATTTCTGGCATTTATGCAACAGGCCTTGAAGAATTTGATAAAACCTACATCATTGGAGATATTAAACACGTACAACGCCTTAATGGCTGGAAGAATACAGAGGTTGGCGGCTATGAAATTTTTCTTACTTCAACCAAAAATGTTGAAGATAAAACCCAGCAATTACGCAGCTTTTTACCCTATGATGTAGATGCAAGAAGTATGCGCAGCGAAAATGAACAGCTTTTTCAATGGTTAGATCTTTTCGACTTAAACATCTATCTCATCCTCAGCATTATGGTTATTGTGGCCATAATTAATATGGTTAGCGCGCTATTGATCCTCATTTTAGACCGCACCCATATGATTGGTTTGCTCAAGGCACTCGGCCTTTCTAATTTAAGGCTGATGTATATTTTTCTATACCAAAGCATTCAAATTATTGTTAGAGGTTTAATTTGGGGAAATGCTATTGGTATTGGTATTTGCCTTTTGCAACAAGAGGCGGGCATTTTTAAACTTGACCCAGAAACCTATTATGTTTCTGAAGCGCCGGTATTAATAGATATACCCGTACTGCTGGCGTTAAATGCCGGTATACTTTTAATCTGCCTTGTTACACTTTTAATTCCAGCGCTCTTGGTTGGGCGTATTAGCCCGGTTAAAGCCTTGCGCTATGAATAAAAATGGCTAATTGTTTTATTCACTTTGGCCTCATAAATCACCTTTTGAATTGATTTTACTTTTTACCTTGGCTGCAACATGATACTAGAAAAATTAGCAGCATTCAATTTGATTTTAGGTTCTGCCTCGCCCCGCCGGAAAGAATTACTCACCAACGCAGGATTTCAATTTACCATCAGAACCGCAAATACTAATGAAGAAGCACCAGCGCATCTTAACGGGCACGAAACGGCCATACATATAGCACGTGAAAAGGCCAACGCGCTGCGTGATGCACTTGATGAAAGAGATCTTTTAATCACTGCCGATACTGAAGTGTGGTTTGCACAAAAGCGTTTTGGTAAACCCGAGAGCTTGATGCATGCCCAAGATATGCTCAAACAACTTTCTGGTAACAGCCATGAGGTTATTAGCGGGGTGTGCTTTACCACTGCCGGCAAAGCGCATTGCTTTACGGTTAGTACTGAAGTTACCATGCGCACACTTACAGATGATGAGATTTCATATTACCTCAAAAATGGAAATCCTTTAGACAAAGCTGGCGCTTACGGCATACAAGAATGGATTGGCCTGGTGGGCATTGCACGTATTAACGGTAGCTATACCAATGTTGTTGGCTTGCCCATGAGTGCGCTATATCAAGAATTGGAAAATTTCATTAAAACCCTTAACCCCTAAAGAATAATTATATGTCATTTAATCCCGCAAATAGCATTCAAGATTTACAGTATTTTGGTGAATTTGGAGGCGTTAATCCATCCATAGAGGATAGCAGCACGTATACATTTCTGCACGCCAAATCGATGGAGGAGCTTTTTGAAATAGAAAAAGAGGGCTGTTATTTATATGCCCGCCATACCAACCCAAATAACAAATATTTAAGTGATGCTATTGCCGCGATGGAAGGCACGGAAGCGGCGCATTGCTCAGGAAGTGGCATGGGCAGCATCAGCTCTGTAATTATGCAGCTATGTAGCGCAAGTGATCATATTGTTAGTAGCAGAACCATTTATGGCGGTACCTATGCCTTAATGAAAAACCTGTTGCCAAGATTTGGCATCACCACTTCTTTTGTAAATATCAATGATTTTGAAGCCGTTGAGAGAGCCATCACTAAGAATACACGGGTGCTCTATTGCGAAACTCTAAGCAACCCTTTGTTAGAAGTTTCAGATATATCTCGACTTTCAGAAATCGCCAAACGGCATAATCTAACCCTAGTGGTAGATAACACATTTACACCGCTGGTATTTTGCCCGGCAAAATTGGGAGCAGATGTTGTTGTGCATAGCCTAACCAAATTTATAAATGGTACGAGTGATGCTGTTGGTGGTGTTACTTGTGGGCCGAAGCAGTTAATCGCTGGCATGATGGATGTTAATTCTGGAACAAGCATGCTTCTCGGTCCTGTTTTAGATGGCATGCGCAGTGCAAGTATGCTAAAGAATTTGCACAGTTTACCTGTACGTATGGAGCGCCATAGCCGCAATGCCATGTATGTTGCAACCAAGTTGGAAGAAATGGGCATGAATGTGCGCTATCCCGGTTTGGCAAGTCATCCACAACATGAGTTGTATACCAAATACATGAATACCGAATTTGGCTATGGCGGCATGCTTACCCTTGATATGGGCACACTTGACAAGGCCAACCAACTTATGGAAATGATGCAAAATGAAAACATCGGATACCTAGCAGTTAGTCTTGGTTTTTACAAAACCCTATTCTCTGCCCCAGGAACGAGTACCAGTAGCGAAATACCAGAAGATGAACAAAAAGAAATGGGCCTGAGCCTTGGCATTGTACGCTTTAGCATTGGGCTAGATCATGACATTGAACGCACTTTTGAAAAAATTAAAAGTTGCATTCAATTTGTAATAAATAATGCGAGTGCTTAAATCCTGCCAAAATACCTTCTAAGCGCCCATTCTGTGCCTAATAGCGCAATGGCTATGATTAATAACCACCAGAAGTCTACCAGCGGGATGGTATCATAAGAAATACGCTCTAGAGGTTTTAGGTTTGGCAGGCGCTCAATTGTGCTTAGTAGTTCTGCTTCCTGACCAGCCATGTAAAAGGTACCTTTTGTGGCCTGTGCCATTTGGTTGAGAAGGTTAAAATCAGCGCGTGTATTTTGTTGTTCAAGCCCGAAGTCTTCAACCAAAAATTCGCCAGATTTTCGCAGCGTTTCTGCACCCAATCGGGCCTCAACCATAAACGTGTATCTGCCCGCACGCAAGCCATTGATGTCTACTTCAAAAGCTTTGTTTTTTGGCAACATCGCGTAAGACGTTTGCGCCGCTGCTTCATCGGTAAGTACCAAATCTACCTTGGCGCTTGTTGTTACATTAAATGCAGCGTCATAAACTTCTGCTTTAATCATGGCCTGTTCACCAATTGCAATGCGTGGTTTATAAACCACATTTAACCGCTCTTTAGAGTTGTCTGAGGTGAGATATTGGGCCGTTAATTGCAACCATTCATCAACAGTTTTATGCGATTGATTTTCTCTGTAATCCTCCGTTCGTAACTTCCAAAGGCCGCTAAAAGGAAATATAACCATTCTTCGATCTTCAGCTTCGCCATACAAAGCCACAACGTCTTGCTTTTGCGCTAAGAGGTTTATAAAAGTAGACGCTGTGGTGAGCGTACCCGTTGGCAAGATTCGTGGTGGTAGGCGCTTTAGATTTTCTTGCGCATCTTGTGAAATGGTAAATAAGCCGAATGCGTTATTAATGACCACCGAACTGTGGGATGTAGTCGCTGGTTTTTGCCATGTAGCCCCCGGGAGAATTTGTTGTACCGCAAGAGGCGCCACTTGGAAATCAATGAACAACCATATTGGCCCCTTATAGGCGTTTAATAAGGATTGATACTGTTCAGGCGGGGCACCAGCCTGTAAAAAAAGAATAAGTAAGTCTGTGTCTGCGTAGTCTACTTTGTCTAAAAGCTGATGAAAATCCACCTCATAAGCATCAACAGACCTAAGCGCTTCACGCACCGCAGAAACATCTGGCGCAGGGGCATGACTAACAACGGAAATTTGCTTTCTTTTTTCAATCACCTCTAAGTAAAACCGTTGAAGATTGTTACTGGTATTCTTCTCTGCCGCGTTGGCCGCAATCTCAATATCGTAGGCATAAAGACCAGGCTTTTCTGCGTTTATGCTGAAATTTATCGTCTCTACAAATTTTTGCGATGGTATAGCAAGATCCTTCTTAGAAACCACTTTTTTGTTCTGTAAAAGCGATATTGTGGTTTTTTCGCCAGCCAAAGCGGTGGCCTTTACCGTAACTTCAATGATCACATCATCTCCTTGATAAGCAAATCTTGGGGCATTTATCGCGTAAATAGACAAGTCGCGTTGCAAGGCACTATCACCAACTCCTAAAGAAAAAACAGGTATTAACGCCTCTTCTGCCACATACAATGGGTTTTCACCCCGATTATAGATGCCATCAGAAACTAATATTACCGCTGCCAAACGGTCTTTATCTTGAGTATTATAAACCTGCCGTAAGGCCTGTGCCAGATTAGTTTCAGCGCCTTTAAAGTCTAAATCAGTGTTACGCAAATTACCATCAAACACATAATTGGCTTGTTCAACTTCTGATAAACGCGCCAACTGTTCATTGAGGTTAGTTGTAATGGCTTGCACCTGCTCTATTTCCTGCTCAGAAAGCATAGAGCTACTGTTATCTGACAATACAGCAATGAGCGGCTTAACGAGGGTTTTGTTTTTAAAAGGAATAAGTGGTGCCAATAAAACAAACAGCAGCAATGCAAAAGCCAGACTTCGCAAAGCAAAAAGTGCTACGCGCACTGTTTTATTGTCGAATTGTTGCTGCCGAAAATAAAGAAGCATTGCCAGCGCTAAACCGCCAGCAATACTTATAAATGATAAGAATATGAGGTTTACTACCAATGAATTACAAATGCTTTTAGGTCAACATGCCACCATCAACATTAAGCACCTGCCCTGTAATGTAACCGCTTAGATCACTGGCCAGAAAAACACAAGCATTTGCTACATCTTCTGGTGTGCCACCGCGTTTCAACGGTATGGCATCTCGCCACCCCTGAACGGTATTTTCATCTAAAACGGCCGTCATTTCTGTTTCTATAAAACCTGGCGCTATGGCATTACAACGGATGTTTCTGCTGCCCAATTCAAGGGCTATAGATTTAGTAAAACCTATCGCTCCGGCCTTACTGGCAGCATAATTAGCCTGCCCAGCGTTGCCTTTTACACCTACCACAGAACTTATGTTTATAATAGAACCTTTGCGCTGCTTTAACATGGTGCGCTGCACGGCCTTAGTCATGTTAAACACACTGTTTAAGTTCACCTGTATTACACGGTTAAAGTCTTCTTCGCCCATGCGCATGAGCAAATTATCTTTGGTAATGCCCGCATTATTTACAACAATATCTATCTGCCCAAAATCTGCCAATACATCCGCAACCAATTTTTCAGCATCTGCCATTTGGCTGGCATCACTGCGATAGCCTTTTACAGTGGTACCGTATTGCGCCAATTCGTTTTCTAGCGCTTGGCCTTGCTCTACAGAGCTCAAGTATGTAAAAGCCACATTGGCACCTTGCTGTGCAAATGCCGTTGCAATACCTTTACCAATACCCTTGCTGGCACCGGTAATAATAGCTGTTTTTCCTTCTAGTAATTTCATACTTATTATTCAGGTTTGTTTTGTTCTTCTTTTTTTGACGCTTCTATAAGTCCTAGAGGCTTATTGTTTTCATAGGCCACAATGTATACGTTGTCTAATCCTAAACGTACCATCTGCGTTTGAAATTCCTGAGCATCTTTAAAACGCGTAAAAGCACCAAGGCTTATCTTTTTAAATCCATTAATTGAATCTTGATACAGCCCTTCTATATTTTGCTTGTATACATCAAGATCAAAGCCCTCATAAGCCCCTAACTGAACCCGATACACAAGACTGCCATCATCTTTACGATTCCATTTCTCTATGTTGCCATCACGTGCAATAACCGCCTGTAAATCTTCTTCTTGTGGTGGTGGAACGGCTTTTGGATAAAATAAGCCGTAGGCTATATACAGCGCAGACGCGAGCAACAAAACGCCAAAAACCCAAGTTAGAATGTTTGGTTTGTTTTCTTGTTTAGAAGACGCCAACTCTTGATTTAAACGATTATTCTCGGCTTCGAGACGTTTTTTGTCATCTTCGAGCGCTGCGAGTTTTTCTTTGATTTCTTGTGGGATAAACAGCATGGGTTGAAAGTAGAAAATTATGCTGAATTACAGGATTATCGTTTAATAAAGATAGGCCTTACACGTAGGGCACTGTGGTACAAATAAAAAAGGCCAACCTTATGGCCAGCCTTTTTAGTATCAATGTATTAACCTAACAGCTCTGCCATTTTTTGACCGATATGTGCCGGGCTATCCACAACGTGAATACCGCATTCGCGCATAATGGCTTTCTTAGCCTGAGCGGTATCATCTTTACCACCTACAATGGCTCCTGCATGCCCCATAGTACGACCGGCAGGTGCGGTTTCTCCGGCTATAAAACCAACAACAGGCTTTGTGCCGTGCGCCTTAATCCATTCGGCCGCAAGCGCCTCTAGATTACCGCCAATTTCACCAATCATTACAATACCCTTAGTTTCTGGGTCATTCATCAGCAATTCTACAGCTTCTTTAGTGGTAGTGCCGATAATTGGGTCGCCACCAATACCAATAGCTGTAGTAATACCCAAACCAGCTTTTACAACTTGGTCTGCCGCCTCATAAGTAAGCGTACCAGATTTAGACACAATACCCACGCTGCCTTTCTTGAACACAAAACCAGGCATAATACCCACTTTGGCTTCATCTGCGGTAATAATACCTGGGCAATTCGGACCGATTAATGTACAATCTCTTTGGTCTATATAAGCCTTAACCTTCACCATATCTTTTACAGGAATACCTTCTGTAATGGCCACGATAACTTTAATACCAGCCTCTGCGGCTTCCATAATACCATCTGCAGCAAATGCTGGAGGCACAAAAATGATAGACACATCAGCGCCGGTGGTTTTAACGGCATCTGCTACCGTATTAAAAACGGGTTTGCCCAAATGCTCTTGTCCTCCTTTGCCTGGGGTTACACCACCAACCACGTTGGTGCCATATTCTATCATTTGGCTGGCATGAAAAGTACCTTCTTTGCCTGTAAAGCCTTGAACAATAATTTTTGAATTTTTATTTACGAGAACGCTCATGATTTGCGGATTTTCATTTTGAGGTGCGCAAAAATAGGCCTTTAGCTGATAGGAGAAAATTAAAATCAAAAGGTTCTGATGTAAATCATCCACAGCAATTTGCGCACTTTTGCAGCATGTTAAGAAATGACACCATTTGTGCGTTGGCCACGCCATCAGGAATTGGCGCTATTGCCGTTATTAGACTTTCTGGTGAATCTGCGATTGAATTGACGGATGCCGTATTTAAATCGCCCAATGGCCGAAAAAAACTATCTGAGCAACCAGGCTATACCGCGCATTTTGGAAGTATTGTAGATCATGCTGAGGTTGTTGACGAAGTTCTGGTTACCGTTTTTAAGGCACCACACAGCTTTACAGGTGAAAATAGTATTGAAATAAGCTGCCACGGCAGCCCGCTTATTCAAAATAAAATTCTGCAGTTGCTCATAAAAACAGGCGCGCGCATGGCCGATCCGGGCGAATTCACCATGCGTGCCTTTATAAATGGTAAGATGGACCTTAGCCAGGCAGAAGCCGTTGCCGACCTGATTGCAGCAGAAAACGAAGCCGCACATAAAGTCGCACTGCAGCAAATGCGTGGCGGCTTTAGCAAAGAGATAGACCAGCTGCGCGAAGAGCTTATCAACTTTGCCAGCCTGATAGAACTTGAGCTTGACTTTGCCGAAGAAGATGTAGAGTTTGCAGACCGCAGCAACCTGAGCAAACTGCTAGAGAAGATAAATCGCGTACTGCTACGGCTCATACAGAGTTTTGCGGTGGGTAATGTTATTAAGAATGGGATTCCCGTTGCTATTGTTGGTGCACCCAATGCCGGAAAGAGCACCTTGCTCAACGCCCTTTTAAATGAAGAACGCGCCATAGTAAGTGATATAGCCGGCACTACCCGCGACACGATTGAAGACGAAATTCATCTGGGGGGAATCACATTCAGGTTTATAGATACAGCCGGGCTACGCGAAACGGTGGACGAAATAGAAACCATCGGCATACGCAAGGCATTTGAGAAAATAGATCATGCCAATGTGGTGTTGTATCTGTACGATGCGGCTAATCCACCTCAAGATCTTAAAGAGCACCTAAGAGCAATTATTACACGCGCCAAAAACAAGCCCGTAATAGTATTGGCCAATAAGGTAGACCGTGCTACCGCAGTTAGTAAGCCTAAAGCAGATTACACCCGTTTTTTGGAAATTTCTGCCAAGAATAAACAAGGCATAGAAGAATTGCAACATGCCTTACTTGAGGTAGTAGGCATCGCTGCCATTACTAATAATGATGTTATTGTTACCAATACCCGTCATTACGAAGCCTTGCAAAAAGCACTGGCCGCAGTAGACCAGGTAATTGAAGGTATTCACCACAATTTAACCACCGATTTGCTGGCCGAAGATGTGCGCGAAGCGCTGCGCCACTTGGGCAACATCACAGGTGCCATAGAAGTAGACCGCGATATTTTGGGGACTATCTTTGGGAAGTTTTGCATCGGAAAGTAATTACTTTTCTTTTACTTAGCTAAACCCTTCTTTTAGTGCATTT
>CAYQDW010000008.1:0-151 GCA_964416385.1 uncultured Cryomorphaceae bacterium
CCCCTCCTAAGTTTAGGAGGGGTGCTCCGAAAGCATTCGGAGCGGGGTGGTTGTTTGTCTAACCTTAAATCCAACCAAAAATATTGGGAAAGAATCTGATTTCTAATCCATTGCCTTCCTTGCCCAGATTTAAGCTGTTTTTCTCTTTCAA